>JANONT010000156.1:0-2733 GCA_031420955.1 Candidatus Nitrotoga sp.
GCCGGCGTGGCGGTGATAGGGGCAGGGTTTTATTTTGCGAGCTGGTGGGGCGCGCTCGGCTTGGTTTTATTGACTACGGCAACGATAGGATGGTGCCCGGCTTATCTGCCGTTTGGGCTATCAACTTTGTTTCATAAAAAATAATCACTCGCGTAATGGCTGGAAAAATGAATCCCACGTAAGCATTAAGCGGTACGTCGCTTAACGGCGCGTCCGCTTGAACGTGGTGTTAGATTGGTGGCGGATTTAGCAAGGTCAACCAACGAAATTAAAGCCGCATTTACCGCATCATTCGTCGGGAATATTTTGGCCAACTCCGGTGTCAGCAAAACCAGATTGCTGCCTTTTTCAAACTCCGCAAAATGTTTTCCGCGCACACCCTTTCCAAGCTCCTCACGCCGATATTCAGCGCGCATTTCTTCAGCTTTCTTCATATATTTTCCTCTCATGTCGAGTTGCTAAGCGTGCACTGATAATGCGATACTTTTTACGGCGGTGAGTGTAAATAACAGCCAACACTCTAGCCATCTTTGACATGCCGAACATCAGCCAACGCTCCTCGTTGATCGAGTGATCTGGGTCCTCAAAAGTATAGGCCATCGGGTCGCCAAAAATTGATGCCGCTTCCTCAAAACTAACCTTGTGCTTTTTAAGGTTACGCGCTGCTTTTGTCGGGTCGCTCTCAAATTCCATAATACTTGCATTTTATCAGGTGAAGAGTAGATATGCCCAGCACACAGTAGCGGGGCAGTTTTTCTTAGCCCAGCATGACCAAATTGGTGAAAATACGCATTGCAAACTACACCATTATTTTATGTGCCCGGGTTAACAGTTGATGTGACGGGCGATGGGGTTGTGCCTGTTACAATTCGCGCGGTTTAATTTTGTTCGTTGGGTGAATTGATGCGGCAAATATTTTGTATAGATGTGTGGGTCATCGGGTGAGTGAGCACGCTGCTACTCATTGGCTAGAGGCGGGTGCGGCACGTTGTGCGCGCTGGCGTTCCGAAAGCGGCATGCCGTCGCCCAAAAAAATAATTATCGCGGATGACACGATGTCCGCCGATGTGGCTTATCGTTTGGCGTGCGAGGGCACGGCATTGTTGTGGCGCGGTGATTTCCAAAACGCGAAGCAGTTGTTGCAGGCACTGGCGCGACGTACGGATAAGAAGCCGCATAAAACTTCGGATATTCCCAGCGAAAGTTTTCATTTGCATCGCCAAGCGCAATCACAACGCGCACGCATTTTGGCGATGATTTTAATTCCCCTGTCGCATGATTTTTCTATCCCATTAAACCGTGCGCCGGATGTGCGGCAGGCCTGTGTAGAAGTGTATGGCGCGGAAGCCTACGATGCCGAAGAACACGATACGAATAGTGAAAATTCTGTGCTGGCCTTGCGCGAGTTGCTAGGGATTATCGGCGCGCATGAATGGCGCAAAAAAGGGGTGGCGATTGCGGCACTCAATGTAGGTGGGCAGTGTGATGACCCCGCCTTAGCGGAACAAGCTGGGCGCATTTATCCGCATTACGGCGTGTTCTCGCCTGTGCGCGGCGAGTATGTGGAGCTGGTCAACACTGCACCTTTACCCGCTATAAAACTTGCGTTTGATATTGGCACAGGCACGGGCGTATTAGCTGCGGTGTTGGCGCGACGCGGCGTACAACGCGTCGTGGCAACCGAGCAAGACCCACGCGCAATGACTTGCGCGCAAGAAAATCTCACGCGCTTGGGGCTGCATACACAAGTACAAATCGTGCAAGCAGATTTATTTCCAGCAGGCCGTGCGCCGCTCATTGTATGCAACCCACCGTGGATTCCAGCGCGGCCTAGCTCGCCTATCGAATATGCAATCTTCGACCCCGACTCGCGCATGTTGCGCGGATTTTTACAGGACTTGGCCGCACACCTAGAGCCGGGCGGCGAGGGCTGGTTAATCCTGTCCGACATCGCCGAACATTTGGGGCTGCGTACCCGGGCCGAGTTACTGGCTTGGATCGAAAGCGCAGGTTTAACAACAATCGCACGCATCGATACGAAACCGCGCCACCCAAAAACTGCCGATGCAACCGACCCGCTGCATGCCGCCCGCACGGCAGAGGTTACTTCATTGTGGCGGCTGGGGGCATGTTGATTATCTCCTGGGCTTGCGACAAACCGCGCAAGCAAACTGCCTGTTATAATTCGCGCCGCAGTGCAGTTTGAATGTTTAATTTTTTGAAGGAGTGAACCTATGTTGCGTCGTTTAATTTTTATAGCTTTGTTGTCTGTTAGCGCGCCCGTCATGGCCGATTCGATTGATGTCAATCTTAACAACAACGTCGCGCAATTTCAATACATCGCCCCGGTCGGCTACAGCGACGGCGGCAAAGCCGAAGTACACGCAGGTTTTTTATATGACAACGACAACAATGTCTTGGGCGACCTTGGCATTTTGGTCATGAGTGATGTGGGCAACAAATCCGGCACCACACTGGGCGTGGGCGTTAAAGGCATGGCGACGTTACGCGGCAATTCTTCGATGGTGCTGGCACTGGGCGGGCAAGCGCGCTTCACGCCGTTTATAGATCGCCGCATCGGCATTGCCGCATCGGTCTATGCTGCACCAAAAATCGTGGCCTTTGGCGGCGCGGATTTTTTCGTGCAAACCGGGCTGCGTGTAGAGTACGAAATCATGCCGCAAGCAGTGGCGTACGTCGGCTATCGCACCATCAAATTTGGCGTTGAAAACG
>JANONT010000157.1:0-7388 GCA_031420955.1 Candidatus Nitrotoga sp.
AATTTTTAACGCTCAAGAAATCAGCATGCTGATAGGGGGGACGATTCGTTTAATTGAAGACACTGGAATTAGTGTTTCCGGTGGAGCAGCGCGCATTGTTTCTTTAGCCGACATTCATCTGAATTTTGTCGACGGTCGCTCCAGCGGTTATGTGGTGAATGGCGTGGAGGGGGCAATATCTTCTGGCACGACAGGATTCTTCTCTGGGCTAAACGCACAACAAAGTTTTATACCCGCGATCTTGGGTAGCACGCTTTTAGTCAGTTATTCGGATGATTCGATTCGAGATGTGCTGCGCGCTACTTTGAGAGAGCATCGCGAGGATTCGGATAACGAAAATTTAATGCGTGAGGATGATGAAGACGAGGATAAAAAACGGCCTGTTTGTCGGGGCACGTAGACCCGTCGCCAGTCATATCGTCGCCAGTCATAAAAATTAAACATCACTTTGGAGAAAGTATGCGTGGCCTAAAATGTAAATTACAGCGATCAACATGCTTAATGCTGTGTGCGGGCAGCTTGCTATCTTTTAACGCGGCAGCACAAATTTCGGTCAAGCAAACGCCGCCCATGCCCGCCAACAAAGCCGTTGTGCAGACCGCGCAAACTCCGACAGTGCAGCCTGAGGCCGAAATTAATTTTGACATACAACGCTATGCGATCAGCGGCGTGACCTTGTTTAAGCTGGAAGAGATTGCCCGTGAACTCGCGCCTTTTATCGGCAAAAATAAAAATTTCGGTGATGTGCAACAAGCGGTGGATGTCGTGCAAAACGCGTATGTTGTGCGCGGCTATAGCGCGGTGCGCGTGTTGTTGCCAGAGCAAACGCTGGCCAGCGGCGTCATACAAATCGCGGTGACCGAATCTAGAATCGGCAAGGTGACGGTGGAGGGCAATAAGCATTTCTCGGACCAAAATATCCGCGCCAGCTTGCCCGCGTTGCAACCTGGTAGTTCGCCCAACACCCGCATCATTGCCGAGCAATTACGTCTTGCAAATGAAAATCCCAGCCGTAAAACCAGTGTGGTGTTACGCGCCACCGCACAGGAAGATGCAGTGGACTTGCTGGCAAATGTAAGCGATGAAAAATTTTGGGAAGCCCGCGTCTTGCTCGATAACACCGGCACAGCGGCGACCGGCGAAAATCGTGTGGGGCTTGGTTTCATGCATGCCAACGTGCTGAATCGCGATCATGTATTTCAATTAGCTTACATGACTTCGCCTTCAAAAATGGCGGATGTCACAGCCATAGGCGCGGGCTACAAAATCCCTCTTTATGCTTGGGGTGATTCGGTTGAAGTTATCGCGGGCTATGCGGATGTCAATTCCGGCATGGTGCAAGATTTATTTAACATCAGCGGCACGGTGCTGGGTCTGGGTGCGCGCTATAACCAAAATTTAAGTAAATGGGGCGAACATTACGAGCATCGGTTCACCTATGCGGTGGACTATCGTGCTTATGACAATAACCTCACGTTGGAGGGCGATCCCGTAAGCTTGGTGCCCGATGTAACAGCACATCCACTCAGCGTGAGCTATAGCGGACGTTGGCAAAATAAAATCGGCTTTCAATTATCCGCTGCAAAAAATATCCCCGGCGGAACAGAGGGTGATGACGCCGCTTTCGCCGCATCGCGTGCCGGCGCTAAGGCCGACTATCAAATTTTTCGCTATGGCTTGAATATCGTGCAGGCTTTTGGTGACTGGCAGGCACTGCTCGCATTTAATGGGCAAGCCACTTCGGATGCACTGATTGCCGGCGAGCAATTTGGACTGGGTGGCGCAGACTCGGTGCGCGGATTTTTAGAACGGGAAATCGGTGACGATAAAGGTTATTTTGCCAAGGTAGAAATTTACTCGCCCAACATGGCCGAGATGCTCAAACTGCCAACGGTGCGTTTTCGCGCGCTGGCCTTTTTTGATATGGGCGCAGTGCAACGCAACAAGGCACTACCCGACGAGCCGACGGATGAAAAAATTGCTAGCCTAGGGTTAGGCTTGCGCGCAGAGCTGGGGAAAGGCGCGGGGCTGAAGTTGGATGTGGCACAAGTGCAGGATGCGGGCGGTGCACAGGTTAAAGGCGATGTTCGAGTGCATTTTGCGTTGAATTATGTATTTTGACTGGGTTATGCATTTTCACTGGGTTGCGATTTAAAAAACATTCGGTTTTTTTGGCAACACAACGATGGGATTTTAGGAGCACATTGATGATGAAATTTATTGTGGTAATGTCCACTTTATGCTGCGTGTTGAGCAGCAGCGCGTGGGCGCAGAAAGCCTCGGTCGATGGCAGCGTCACGCACTTGAGCGGAACATTGTCGGTGAAAAAAGCAGACGGCACGATCAAAATTTTATCGCTGAAATCCGGTGTGGCGGCGGGGGATATTTTATCGACTGAGAAAAAAAGTTATGCGCAAATTAATTTTGCCGATGGTAGCCAGATGACTTTGCGCCCGAATAGCCAAATTAAAATTGAGGCATTTAAATTTGCACAAGCGCAACCTAACGCAGATAGCGCGATTTTTCGCTTGCTCAAAGGTGGGATGCGTACCGTGACTGGACTGATCGGCAAACGCGGCAACAGGGACAGCTACCGCATTCGCACCGTTACTGCGACCATCGGCATACGCGGCTCTTCTGGCGACACGTTGACTTGTCCCTGCCCCGGCGTGACCGATACCAGCGATGGCCTCGCCCCCGGCGACTATCACGCCACTTACACCGGTGCGTACATTATGCAAACGAGCGCGGGTGAGCTGATCGTGGGGGAAGGGCAATTTGCCTTTGTGCCAGACAATAAAACGCTGCCACGATTGTTGCCCAAAGACCCCGGTATGGGGGGGCGAGACATTACATTTAATTTGACGTTTGGGAACACGCTGGACGATCAAAAAGATTCCAATATGTGCGTGGTTAAATAATTCCCTCCATCTTTCGATAAGATATTTCTGGTATCTTACGCGGCCTAACCTGCTGAGACAAAATTATGAGTTCATCGCAAGACCTTAGAGCGGTCGGTCTGAAGACCACGCTCCCACGGCTTAAAATTTTAAATCTGTTCGAGCAAGCAAGCGTGCGGCATTTGAGCGCGGAAGATGTTTACAACCTGCTGTTGAGCGAGGGTCTGGATGTGGGTCTGGCCACGGTTTATCGCGTGCTGACACAGTTTGAACAAGCGGGTTTGTTATCGCGCCACCACTTTGAAAGCGGCAAGTCTGTTTTTGAATTAAATCAGGGCGGGCATCACGACCATTTGGTTTGCCTGCAATGCGGGCGGGTAGAAGAATTTTATGACCCTGAAATTGAGCAACGGCAGGTTGCGGTGGCAGAAAAATTGGGCTACAAAATTCGCGAACACGCGTTATATATTTACGCGGATTGTGTGAAGAAAAAATGTCCGCACAAACCTTGAGTGGGGATTGTCAGTCCCTTACGACATGCTGTGTTCGTTAGCGGTGCGTGGTGCAGCATGGTGCGGAAACACCACCACATGATCCACCTCTAGCCGAATGCCGATCTCTTCGCCGAGGGCGTGATCTTGATGGCTGTGCACCGATGACAGCGCGCGTGCGCCGCTCGGCAAGCGCAAGGTGTATAAAATATCTGAGCCGCGAAAAGCTTTTTTTTCCACCCATGCCCGCAACGGGCTGGTATCGTCGTGAATAATATCGTCGGGGCGCAGCAGCACCTCCACCTCGCAGCCGGGCACATTGCAATTTTCGGGGATGTCTCCATTCAACACACCCAGCTCAATTTGCACTTGCACATCATTTAATACTTTGCCAATCAAGAACGCGCCTTGTCCGACAAAGTCTGCCACGAATCGGTTGGCTGGCTGATGGTATAAATTATAGGCGGTATCCCACTGCTGAATTTCTCCCGCATTCATCACGCCAATGACGTCGGCCATGGCAAAGGCTTCATGCTGGTCGTGTGTGACGATGATGGCGGTTGTGCCTTGTTGTTTGATGATGTCGCGCACTTCGAGTGAAAGCCGCTCGCGTAACTCTACATCTAGGTTGGAAAATGGCTCGTCTAGCAAAAGTAAATTGGGGCGGGGTGCCAAGGCACGCGCCAGTGCCACACGCTGTTGCTGCCCGCCGGACAACTGGTGTGGGTAGGCATGGCCACTGCCGCTTAACCCTACGATTTGCAGCAAGTCTGCTACACGTTCATCCCTCACCGCATCGGGTATGCGACGTAAGCCAAAGGCGATATTCGCGCTGACATTTAAATGGGGGAACAGTGCGTAGTCTTGAAATACCATACCCACACGTCGTCTTTGCGCGGGGATCATTACGCTGGGCGAGCTGACGCAAACTTCGTTAAGAAAAATCTCGCCATCGGTAATCGGCTCAAAACCTGCGATGGTTCGCAGCACAGTTGTTTTGCCACAGCCCGAAGCCCCCAATAAACAACCGATTTGGCCTTGCTTAAGGGTGAATGAAAGCCCACGCAGCACGGCACGATCCGCATAAGATTGGCTGACATTATTAAAGGTTAAAAGCATGGTTGAGTATTCATTGGTTATGCGTGCTGGTTGCTGGATCGTACCAAGAAAATAACTGGCACTAAGCCAGCCAGTACCAACGCTAGTGCGGGCAACGCGGCGTGTTCCCATTGGCCTTCCGAGGTCATCTCAAACACACGTACGGCCAGCGTGTCCCAGCCAAATGGGCGAGTCATTAAAGTGATGGGCATTTCTTTCATGACATCGACAAAGACCAACGCTGCTGCCGTCAATATGCCGCCGCGTAATATCGGCAGGTGCACACGTATTCTAAGATTGATGCCATATACGCCCAAGCTTTGTGAGACCTCGTTCATGCTGCGCGTGATGCGATGCATTTGGCTATCAATCGGGCCGTGCGCTACTGCAAGGAATCGTACTAGGTACGCCAACAACATAGCGAGCAGTGTTCCTTGTAGTACGGGGGACTGCACCCAACCGGCGGCGATTAAATGATTATCCACCCATGCCATGGGCATAAAAATGCCCACGGCCAACATCGCGCCGGGCAAGGCATAGCCTATTGTTGCCAGCCGTGCGGTGATGCTTGAAAATAGCCCTGGGTGCAAACGGGTGCTGGCACTTAACAGCAGTGCAACAAAAGAAACCAACAGGGCAGCTAATCCAGCCAGCAACAGCGAGTGCCATAAAAATCCAAAATATCGCGCATCTAAATTTTCTTTAGCGACCTCTACCACCCACCATATAAGTTGAATAATGGGCACAACAAATCCCAAGGTCAGCACCGTTATGCAGAGCCCGCAAGCCAACCACGCACGTATGCCACGTAAACGAATAAAAATGCGCGCATCGTGTTTACCCGTTGGTGAGTATTGCCGATGAGCGCGGGATTGCTGTTCTGCCACCAACACCACCAACACAAATACCACCAGCAGCGAAGCTAATTGCGAAGCCGCTTGTAAGGAAAATAAAGAGAACCAAGATTTATAAATCGCCGTGGTAAAAGTGTCGTAATTAAACACCGCTACTGTACCAAAGTCGGCCAGCGTTTCCATCAACACCAACATTACACCACCCACTATCCACGGGCGTGCCATCGGCAAGGCAACTTGGAAAAACCCGGCTAGCGGAGAATATCCCAGTGACTGCGCCACTTCTAATGCACGCCTGCCCTGCGACATAAACGCGTTGCGCGTGATTAAATAAACGTAAGGATAGAGTGCTAAAACCATCACTAGGATTACGCCGCCGCGCGAGCGTATTGCTGGGAAAGTGAATGTGCCAAACCACTCACGTCCCAAAGTGAGTATGGGGCCGGTAAAATCCAATAAACCGATGGCGACAAAAGCCGTGACGTAAGCGGGTATTGCCAACGGTAAAAGCAGTGCCCATGAAAAAAATTTACTGCCGGGAAACTCGCACACCGCAGTCAGCCAAGCCAAGGGCACGCCGAGAAAAACCACGCCCAGCCCCACGCCCAGCATCAACCAAAAGGTGTTGGTGAGTAACTGCGGGAGCTGGTATTCCATCAAGTGCGCCCAGACTTCGCGTTCGGGGGTGAGCAGCGAAGAAAACACAACTGTGATGGGAATTAAGGTGATGAGCGCGATCAACATTGCGACCACCATCCAGCCTTGGAGTGCGCGTATTTTTAATAACGACGCACTCAGCAAAGACCATTTTTCCAGCGGGGAGTGTTTGACCGAAGCAGGCGGGGCTCGCATACCTAAATAAATGGGGAATTATTTCCGAGCATTACTTATAGCCCGCGCGATCCATCAATCTCACCGCCGCAGATTGCAGCTCGCCCGCTGTGATAACGTTGATCGGATTTTGTTTAAAGTCGCCCCAGGCGGCCACTCGGTGGTCTGGTTTTACTTTGGGATTAACCGGATATTCCAAATTGACATCGGCAAATATATTTTGCGCCTTCTCGGAAGAGAGCCACTCCAAAAATTTAATCGCCGCTTCTTTATGTTTGGCATGACGTGCGATACCTGCACCAGAAATATTCACATGCACGCCTATGCTCGCATTTTTTTGATTAGGTTGGGCGACTTGATTCGGCCAAAAAATACCCAGCGGCGAGGTCGGTTTTTTGTCCATCAAGCGACCAAAGTAATAAGTGTTCACTATAGTCACATCACACTGCCCAGCCGCTACTGCATGCAATGCGGCGGTGTCATCTGGGAAGGGATCGGTGGCTAAATTGGCCACCCAAGATTTCACAATTTTTTCGGCTTCCGGTTCACCATGCTGCGCCATCATCATCGCCACGAGGGATTGGTTGTACACTTTTTTAGAGGTACGCAAACACAACCGACCTTTCCACTTTGGATTACCCAAATCTTCATAGGTTGAAAGTTCGGCAGGTTTGACCTTGTCTTTGTTATAAACAATCGTGCGTGCGCGCACCGACAAGCCAAACCACTGGTGTGCGGGATCACGCAAATGCGCGGGGATATTAGCGGTTAATTTATCGGAGTGTACAGGCTGCAATATGCCCATGTTGGCGGCTTGCCACAAATTGCCTGCGTCGGTCGTTAATAATATATCTGCCGGGGTGTTCACACCCTCGGTTTTCAGCTTGGTTAGAAGCGGCCCTTCCATATAGGTAATAAAGCGGATGGGGACACCGGTCTCTTTGGTGTACGCTTCAAACAGCGGCTTGATAAGTTGCTCGTTGCGCGCCGAATATACGATGATTTCATTCTTGGCCGCTATCGCCAGAGAACCCGACAGCAGACTAGCCGCGATACTTATTTTGATTAAATGCCGTGCAAATAACTTCAGTGTGTTCATTACTATCACTCCTAGAATATTGTTAGGTATGAGTAGTTAATCACAAATGATAACAATTATCAACTAGAGAGTCGCACAAGGGCAGCGACTCCGTTTCAAATAAGCGATTTTGTTG
>JANONT010000158.1:0-5346 GCA_031420955.1 Candidatus Nitrotoga sp.
CAACGCGGTGATGGAACGTTTCTTCTTGAACTTGAAGATGGAGCGGGTGTGGCGACAGGCATACGCGAACCCAATGGAAGCGATTAAAGACGTGACGGACTACATCGTGGGATTTTACAATTGCCAGCGTCGGCATTCCGCCTTGGGAAACTTGGCACCGATAGATTATGAAAATAAGTTTGCAGCAAAACAACCGATTGATGTGTCCGAAATTACTTGACCACTGCAGAGATTTACAGAGGCGTATGTAAGGGTGGCAAGCGGGGCGGCTGACGCAGGAAGAAGCGGCGCGGTTACTGGAGGTGTGCGAGCGCAGTTTCAGGCGCTACCTGAACCGCTATGAAGAAGCCGGGCTAGAAGGGCTGGTCGACAAACGACTGTCGCAGGTATCGTGGCGGTGTGCGCCGGTGGACGAAGTCATGGCGTTGGGGGATCTGTGTCGCAGCCGCTATCAGGGCTGGAACGCACAGCATCTTTACGCCTGGTATCGGCGCGAGCACAAAGGCGGCCGCAGCTACAACTGGGTGAGGAAGACGCTGCAAGCGCAGGGCTTGTTCGCCCGTGCGCAAAAGCGCGGCGCGCACCGCAAAAGCCGCGAGCCCAAACCTTTGGTGGAACAACTAGCCATTCGACTAAGCGAGCCAACGATGCTCGCCAAGTCGCTGGTTATGCCCGGCATGATGGTCCACCAGGATGACGGCACCCACGAATGGGTGATCGGGCAGGAATGGGATTTAATCGTCACCATGATGATGCCGACAACGAACACGACTCGATGCTCTTCGTCGAGGAAGAAGGCACACAAAGCAGCTTTCGGGGAGTGGCCGAGGTTATCGCCAAACAGGGGCTGTTCGGCTCGTTTTACCCGGATCGCGGCAGCCATTACTGGAACACGCCGGAGGCGGGCGGCAAGGTGGACAAGGTCAACCTGACGCAGTTCGGGCGCGGCCTAAAACAGATCGGCATCGAAATGGTTGCAGCTTACTCCCCGGAAGCCAGGGGGTGCTTGCTGCCGGGCGTTCCGCACGCACTAGGAACGCTTGCCCAAGGAGTTGGCACTGGCGGGCATCACCTGCACGGCAGCGACCAACCGCTATCTGGCGCGGGTTTATCGCCCGGCGTTCAACGCCGAGTTCATGCGTCCTGCCACGGAACAGGGCAGCGCGTTCGTGCCGTGGATAGGCGGCGGTCTCGACGACATTTTTTTGCTAACATTAGGCAGATGCATCAAGCCACCTTCAAAAAGCGTATAACGGCCTTGAGGGGATTGAAATTTTAAGGTGAAATAGTGACTATGGATAAAGGGATTATATTCGTCAAAACCAATAAAGGTAATGATGAAATAAAAAATGAAGCGGGGCAGTTGATCTACGGTGAGGCCAAGCGTATTTTGGTTTTGATAGATGACAAGTCTACGGTTAAAGAATTAAGAAAACGTGTGCCACCCAGTCTGCGCGATGAGTTGGACTCGCTGTTGCAAGAGCTGATTACGGGCGGTTTTATTCAAGATCAAAAAAAGCTTGAAAGCGTTCCTGAATCACCCTCACCCAAAATTTCCACCCCCCTCAAAATATCTGTACCCAAGGGCACATCGACCAATAATCATCTAACAGCTCCTACCCAGATATCTGGCGAAAGCAATGAACTTGGATTAGATTTTACGGGGTCTGCTACTGGACAAATGTTGGCTGCGGAAGTGGCCAATGCTAAAGCGCAAGCTGAAGCAGAAGTGTGGGCGCAGTATGAATCGCAACAAGATGACACTCCTATTCCGACCCCAGTAAAACAGGTAGATGTTAATGCTGAAAGAGAAGCGTTAAAACTTCGTCTGGCCGAGCAGCAAAAAATTGAAACCGAAGCAGCACGTTTCAAAGCAGAACAGGAAATCGCGAGGGTTAAAGCAGAGCAGGAAGCCGCTTTGGCGCGCGCCAAAGTTGAGGCGGAAAGGCAGGCGCGTGCTGCAGAAAAAGCTAGGCTGGAAGCCGAGGCGGCACGTCAATTAGCTGAGCGGGAAGCCGCTAGAATTAAGGCCGAACACGAGGCAGCATTAGTCAGAGCGCGAGCGGAGGCAGAAGCTACAGCGCGAGCAGAGGCTGCAGCTAAGGCGGAGGCAGAAGCCCGTATTGAAGTAGAAAAACAAGCGCGCGCCGCAGAAAAAGCTAAGTTGCTGGCAGAGCAGGCGGCAGCCGCCGCGCGTGCTGAAGAGCAAGCGCGCTTGCAGGCCGAAGCAGATAAATTGTTAAAATTGCAGCAGGAAGAGGCGAGAATTGCAGCGGAATTAAAAGCCGCGCGTGCCCAAGCAAAAGTTGAAGAAGAAGCTAGGATTCGCGCTGACGAGAAAGCGCGACAGAGCCGTGCAGCGGCAAATTCGCCTGCAGCGGAGAGCCCCAATCAAAACGCTAACCCTATCCCTATCCCTATTCAGGCGGAAGCTCAGCCCGATAGCCAAACCCAAAAATTAGCCGAGGCGCAGGCCAAGGTTTGGTCAGAAGCCGAGCAACGAGCCAAGGCACAGGCCTCGCGCTATGTGGAGACACCGCCAGCAGGTGCTTGGCAAGCAGAGGCTCGTCCAGCAGCGTCAGCTCCGACACAAGTACGGCGCGCACCGCAAAAACCGCTGCCAGTTGGAAAAATTGTTTTGGCATTAATTGTGCTGGTTGTGGGCGCAATATTTCTATTACCACTCGTATGGCCCGTGCAAGACTACATCGCGCAGGCCGAGCAAAAACTTTCCGTGCATCTCAAGCAACCCGTGCATATTGGCGGAATGCGCGCCTCTTTGATACCGTCTAAGATGGAATTAAAAAACGTCACGATTGGTGAGCAGCAAGAATTACAAGCCGGAAGTATTGTATTAAATTTTGATCTTGCAACGTTGTTTACGGGCATTAAAGAAATTCCGCGCGTTGAAATCAGCGACGTGGAAATCAGCGCGGAGAGTTTTAATAAAGCATTGCCCTGGTTTGTTGCGGCAGGCAGAGATGGCCAGCATCCGGTACAACGCATTACGCTGCACAGCTTGCGGGTCAAGGATTTCGCGCTGCCCGTGGTGAGTGGCGGATTGGATTTTAGTCCGCAAGGCGAGTTGATAAAGGCCGTGTTGAACAGTGAAGATAAAAAAATTCAGGTTCAATTGCAGCCACAACAAGGTAGCTGGAAATTTGATTTGTCGCTCAAAGGCGGATCGTTGCCTTTGTTGTCAGACATCGTGTTTGATGAATTGCACGCCAGTGGTTTAGCGGATGCAAGCGGGGTGAATGTTAATCAAATTGAAGGGTTTTTATACGGCGGCAAACTCATCGGCAATACACGCGTGACGTGGAATAAAGGTTGGCAAATGTTGGGGCAGGTGAATGTGCAAAATATGGAATTGCAGGCCGTGTTTCCAAAATTTGGTCTAGAGGGCAAACTGGATGGCGATGCGAGTTTAAATTTGCTCGGCAAAAACCTAACCTCATTGACACAGTCACCGCAAATAACAGGTAAATTTTTAGTGAAAAAAGGTGCAATCAATACTGTGGATTTGGTTGAAGCTGCGCGTCCTGGTGGAAATATTGTGGTCGGTGGACGCACTCATTTTGACGAGGTCAGCGGCACATTGCAGGTGGCTAATAACGGCTATCAGCTACGCCAAATTCAAATGGCGGGGGGGCAGATGAGCGCGAATGGCTCGTTGGATGTGGCGGCGGATAAAAAATTATCTGGCAGACTGAGTGTGAATTTGCAAATGCGCGAAGAGATGGGTGGCGTGGCGATGGTGGTGGCGGGGACAGCGATGGAACCTACATTGCAGTATGGCCGCTAAGGGCATCTCCTAAAATCCATATTTCGTCGCCATACGTTGTTGCTCGCAAAGCGTCGCTCATGGCTTTGGAATGCTCAGTGATCCCCAGATAACTCAGTTAATTTCACGTTCCGTCATTCCCGCGCAGGCGGGAATCCAGTCAAAAAATGCCCCGTGTAGCGGGCAGAGTGTTGGGCAATTACCTAGGATTTTTGTGTGTCTGAATTCCCTAAATTCACAAACGGAGTGCCGCTCTAACTGATTCTTGCGTCCTTCTCCATCTTCGTTCGCGGCTACGCCAACACCTTGGCGATACGCGCCAAAGCTTGCTGCAAATTATCCATCGAGGTTGCAAAAGATAAACGCATATAACCTTCCGAGCCAAAGGCCGATCCCGGCACGACGGCTACGCCTGATTGTTCCAATAAATATTCCGAGAACGCGACATCGGTCGCTTCTTTAAGCAAGCCTTTTTTGTGCAACGCGGCGATAGCCTCACGCGCATCGGGGAACGCATAAAACGCGCCGCCTGCCTTGATGCAACGCAGCCCCGGAATTTTATTCAAGGTATTTACCACATACTCATGCCGCTCGCGAAACGCTTTTAACATCGGCCTGATACACCCTTGGTCACCGCTCAAGGCCGCTTCAGCCGCCACTTGCGAGATAGAGGTGGGGTTCGAGGTGCTCTGTGATTGCACATTTTCCATCGCGGTAATAATGTGCGCGGGGCCCGCCGCATAGCCGATGCGCCAGCCCGTCATGGCGTAAGATTTTGACACGCCATTCAGCACCATTGTGCGTGGATACAGGTCGGGGCAGGCATTGAGAATATTGACAAACCGATCATCGGTCAGCGCGATGTGTTCGTACATATCATCGGTGGCGATGAGAATATTGGGGTGCTGGCGCAGCACTTCGCCCAAGGCTTTTAATTCAGCTAAGCTGTAAACCGCACCAGATGGGTTGCCAGGGCTGTTGATGACCACCATGGTGGTTTTGGGGGTAATCGCTGCCGCTAACTGGGTTGCAGTTAGTTTGAAATTTTGCTCGATGCCCGTTTGCACGATAACCGGCTTGCCGCCTGCAATAATCACGATGTCGGGATACGACACCCAATACGGTGCAGGGATAATCACCTCATCGTTTGGGTTAATCACAGCCAGTGCCAGATTAAAAAAACTCTGTTTGCCACCACATGAAACTAAAATTTCTTTTGCCGTGTAATCCAAACCGTTATCGCGCTTGAATTTTGCAATGACTGCTTGCTTCAGGGACGGCGTCCCACCGACTGCTGTGTATTTGGTAAAGCCTTTGTTGATTGCCGCAATCGCAGCATCTTTAATATGTTGCGGCGTATCAAAGTCGGGTTCGCCTGCACCTAGGCCAATAATGTCTTTTCCTTCGGCTTTGAGTTTTGCCGCACGTGCGGTCACAGCGAGAGTGGGGGAAGGCTTGATGGCTTGTACGCGAGCGGAGAGTTTCAATTTATTTCCTGATAGTGTAGAGGTGGATTTCAGGCCGAATTATACCTGTGTGACAAGGCGGATGGGAGGTGAGAA
>JANONT010000159.1:0-14517 GCA_031420955.1 Candidatus Nitrotoga sp.
TGCCTGGCTTCCGTGGGGAAAGTGCATTCTATACATGGTTGTATCGTATTGGTATTAATACAGCAAAGAACTATCTATTGGCACTTAAGCGGCGCGCCCCAACCAGTACGCAATTTGATGCGGACGAAGCTGAAGGTTTTGAAGACGCAGGGCTGTTGCATGAAGTGAGTACTCCAGAAAATGAGTTGATGAGTAAGCAAGTAGTTGACGTAGTGAATGCCTCCTTGCAAGAATTACCGGATGATTTACGTACGGCGTTAACGCTACGAGAAATTGAAGGGCTCAGTTATGAAGAGATTGCTTCGGTTATGAATTGTCCGATCGGGACAGTTCGTTCTAGGATATTCCGAGCACGTGAAGCAATTTCTACCAATTTACGCCCACTATTGGGCACCAATAAAGATAATAGGTGGTGATGATGAAACAGAAAATTTCAGCGTTGATGGATGGTGAATTGTTTGACGAAGATGCCGAAGCAGTTCTGAGTAAACTTAAGCAAAATCCAGAAGCGCACGCAGATTGGCAGGTGTTCCACCTGATTAGTGATGCTTTGCGCCAACCCGAACACATTCGTCCCGACATTAGCGCAGCCATGCGTCAACGCTTGCAAGATGAACCCATTGTATTCGCCCCAGTTACCCAGAAAAAAGCTATGTGGTATGCCGTTTCAGCCGCTGCCTCAGTGATGGCAATCACGCTGGTAGCGTGGTTGTCGGTGCAATCTGGGCCTGAGATGCCAGCACAGGTCGCCACTGTTCCAAGTGCTGTGCGCCCAGCCAGTTTGGCAATTGCCCATGATCGAGATGACTATCTCAGCGCGCACCAAGAGCTATCGCCCAGCACCCATACGCTAAGTACAGCGTTGCCAACCCCTTCTGCGACGGGACAAGAAAAGCGATGAAGAGTATGGGATTCAAAGCTGCAACATCCAGAATTACCGTCACCTTAGCTTTGCTGGGTACAGCCGTGTTGGCGATGGCTGATCCAGGTCGGCAGGTTAATTTTGAATGGTTGCATGCCATAGCGTTGGCGGCACATCAAACGAATTACAGTGGTACCTTTGTGCATCAATATGGTAATCGGCTGGAAACTTCTAATATCACCCATGTGTTTGATCAAAGCGGTGAGCAGGGAAAATTAAAAAAACAGAATAGTTCGGATTGTGAGGTGACGCACAATAACAGCGAAATTTTGTGTTACACCGGCAAAAAAAGCGCGCAAAGAAGGTTTGGAACAGACCGCAAAGTTTTTCCGGTATTGTTGCCAGAGCAGCTCGCTACGCTGAATGAAAATTATTTAATTCGTATTGGCGAGTCGGCAAACGTAGCAGGCTTTGATACCCAAGTTGTAGAGCTACGTCCTAAGGATAATTTGCGTTACTCGCATAAAATGTGGGCGCATAAAGATTCCGGTTTATTGCTCAAGGCTGCCGTGCTGAGTGATCGTCAAGAAGTGGTAGAGCAATACACTTTCGTGCAATTAAAAATCACCAGTAACAACAAACAAGCAGGGTTGCCGTCTAAGCCACTCGCCCCACCACAAGCTATCGCAGTGCTAAGCGAGAGCGTGTGGAAGGTGGATGCATTGCCACCAGGTTTCAAAAAAGTTACTGAATTACGTCGCCCCATGCGCGGTAAAAAAGGAATTGCTACACAACTTGTATTTTCTGATGGCTTGGTCGGTATTTCAGTTTTTATAGAAAATCGTGCGGACAATCCTGACAGCACACTCGGCTTGTCCAGCGAAGGCGCGATCCATATTTATAGCAAACTCAGCGGTGATTACTTGGTGACAGTGGTGGGAGAAGTTCCGCCGAGCACGGTGCTACAAGTCGCCGATTCTGTGCGTAACAGGGGATAAAGATGTTAGAAACACGAGCTACCATCGTCGCCCTTGAAGGTGAGGAGGCTTTAGTTGTCTCGAATCAAGTGGGTTGTGGGCAGTGCGAAAGCACTAAAAATTGCGCGGGGTCTACGCGCTTTTTTTGTTCCTCGAAACGGCATTTTCGTGTGCGTAACATGATTGGAGCGGCGGTTGGTCAAGAGGTAAAAGTTATCGTCGCTGAGGGTTTGTTGCTACGTAGCACAATTATTTTTTACCTGCTGCCTTTACTGCTGGCTTTGGCCTGTGGTGGAGTTGCTTCATACTACGCAGCTAGTACAATTGAGCGCGATGGCTATGCCGCGCTGGGGGCATTATTAGGATTGGGTACAGGGTTATTGTTATCGAAACGAATTTTTTTTCGTAGTAGTAGCCAAGGATTACCAGTGGCGGTGAGCTTTTAAAATTCAAATTCGCCAATTGGGCTCAAGTGAAGCTACCAGATTGGTAAGTGGGCAAACAAATCATAATCCGTTTAGATCAATTTTAGAGAGGGAAGCATGTTGAGAAATTTTGCAGCAGTGATATTGCTTGGGTTTTTTTCGATACAAATTTCAGCTAAAGAATTACCTGATTTTACGGAGCTGGTACAAAAGCAGGGGGCAGCCGTGGTGAATATCAGCACGATTCAATCCACCCGTAATGCTGTGCCCCCCCTCGGCCAAATGCCTGGCAGACCGAAGGATGGTGATCCCTTTTCGGAATTTTTTCACCGCTTTGCGCCGCCCGTACCACGCGGGCAACCTGAGCTGCAATCGCGTGGCTCCGGCTTTATTATCAGCGCGGATGGCTATTTGTTGACCAACGCGCATGTGGTGAATGGCGCAGATGGCATTACCGTGAGCCTCAACGACAAGCGCGAATTTGCCGCCAAAATTATAGGGGTAGATAAACGCACGGATTTAGCATTGCTAAAAATTGAAGCGGCTGGCTTGCCAAAAGTGACGCAAGGCAACCCAGATGAATTGAAAGTGGGGGAGTGGGTGATTGCCATCGGTTCGCCTTTTGGTTTTGATAGTAGCGTGACTGCAGGTATCGTCAGTGCGAAGGGACGCGCCCTCCCACAAGAAAATTATGTGCCCTTTATTCAAACTGACGCGGCCATTAACCCCGGCAATTCAGGTGGGCCGCTATTTAATATGAAGGGCGAAGTGATCGGTATTAACTCGCAAATTTACACGCGCACAGGCGGTTTTATGGGCTTGTCTTTTGCTATTCCAATTGATGTGGCAATGGATGTGGCCACCCAGTTACGCACCACGGGCAAGGTAACGAGGGGGCGCATCGGTGTGGTGATTCAAGAAGTCACGCGGGATTTGGCTGAATCATTCGGGCTCAGCCGCGCTGCGGGGGCGTTGGTTAGCAGTGTAGAAAAAGGCAGTGCTGCGGATAAAGCGGGCATACAAGTTAGCGATGTAATTTTGAAATTTGATGGTAAGGCCGTCACCACCTCGCTTGATTTGCCGCGCATCGTGGCCGCAACCAAGCCCAATAGCAAAGTAACTGTGCAACTGTGGCGCAAAAATGAGAGCCGCGAGGTGAGCCTTGTCGTTGGAGAAATGCCAGATGATAATGTGGTCGCGCAGCGCAGTGAAAACGAAAAAGAGAAGCCCAGTGCCAGCACCAATATTGCTCGGCTGGGCTTGACCTTGAGTATGCTTAACGACGCGCAGAAAAAAGAATTAGGCGTGAACAATGGCCTCTTGGTAGAGGACGTGTTGAACCCTGCGGTGAATGAATTGCGGCGCGGTGACATTATTCTGGCAATAGGCAATGTCGAAATTCGATCCTTAGAACACCTCAATGAAATATTAAAGCAAGTTCCAAAAGGCAAAAATGTTGCCTTGCTAGTGCGTAGAGGCGAGCAAATTTCATACGTGGCACTTAAATTAGACGAAAAATAATGCTATTGACTGCGCCGCAACAAATCGCTTGAAGATTTGAACGCAGGGCAGCAACAGGGTCAGCATATCTCGCTGAAATCAGCTAGAATCCCACGCTTTTTGAACGTTCATGGATTATCGAACATTTGGGATTTTTGCCGATTTCGGCGAGATACGTTTGGGGAACACAAATCAGTATGCAGCTTATCCGTAATTTTTCTATCATTGCCCACATCGATCATGGCAAATCCACTTTGGCCGACCGAATTATTCATTTATGTGGCGGCTTGTCTGACCGTGAAATGGAAGCGCAAGTGCTCGACTCGATGGACTTAGAGCGCGAGCGCGGCATCACCATCAAAGCACAAACCGCAGCACTGCAATACAAAGCTCGCGATGGTCAAATTTACAGCCTTAACTTAATTGATACACCGGGGCACGTTGATTTTTCTTATGAAGTATCGCGTTCGCTTTCTGCCTGCGAAGGGGCGTTGCTGGTGGTGGATGCATCGCAAGGGGTAGAAGCGCAAACCGTGGCCAACTGCTATACCGCGCTGGAATTGGGTGTGGAGGTCGTGCCGGTATTGAACAAAATAGATTTGCCTTCCGCTAACCCCGAAAACGCCATCGCCGAAATTGAAGATGTGATCGGCATTGATGCCCACGACGCAGTGCGCTGTTCTGCCAAAACAGGCGAGGGCGTGCAGGACGTGTTGGAAGCGATGATTGCCAAAGTCCCCGCACCCACAGGAGACCCAACCGCGCCGTTGCAAGCACTGATTATTGATTCGTGGTTTGATAACTATGTTGGCGTGGTGATGCTGGTGCGAATTTTTAATGGCACGCTAAAGCCTAAAGATAAAATTTTATTCATGGCCACGGGCGCGCAACATTTAACTGAGCACGTCGGTGTGTTTACACCCAAATCACAGCCGCGTGACATGCTGTCTGCGGGCAATGTCGGTTTCGTTATCGCGGGCATTAAAGAGCTCACCGCCGCTA
Organism: Candidatus Nitrotoga sp.; assembly: GCA_031420955.1. Classification (GTDB taxonomy): domain Bacteria; phylum Pseudomonadota; class Gammaproteobacteria; order Burkholderiales; family Gallionellaceae; genus Nitrotoga. Next base: position 4,767 of record JANONT010000159.1, read on the forward strand.
AAGTTGGCGACACGATTACCTTAGCCAACAAGCCTGCAAAGGCAGCCCTGCCTGGGTTTAAAGAGGTGCAACCACAAGTTTTTGCGGGGTTGTTCCCGGTGGAATCCAACCAATATGACGCGCTGCGCGACTCCTTAGAAAAGCTCAAGCTGAACGATGCGTCATTGCAATATGCACCCGAAGTATCGCAAGCGCTAGGCTTTGGTTTCCGCTGCGGATTTCTCGGATTGCTGCACATGGAAATTGTGCAAGAGCGCTTGGAACGTGAATTTGATATGGATTTAATTACCACCGCGCCAACCGTTATTTATGAAGTGGCGATGCGCGATGGCACCGTGCTAACGGTGGATAATCCTTCCAAAATGCCTGACCCGTCTAAGATTGAAGAAGTGCGTGAACCCATCGTTACCGTCAATTTATACATGCCTCAAGAATATGTTGGCGCGGTGATTACGCTGTGTACGCAAAAGCGCGGCGTGCAATTAGACATGAGTTATCACGGCAAACAAGTGTTGTTGGTGTATGAAATTCCCATGGCGGAAATCGTGCTGGATTTTTTTGATCGATTAAAATCCATTTCACGTGGTTATGCATCCATGGATTATGAATTCAAGGAGTACCGTGCAGCAGACGTGGTGAAAGTAGACATGATGATTAACAGCGAGCGCGTAGATGCTTTGTCTATCATTCTGCATCGCAGCAACAGCCAGTCGCGCGGGCGCGAAGTGGCGGCCAAAATGCGTGAACTGATTCCGCGCCAAATGTTTGATGTGGCGATCCAAGCTGCCATTGGCGCGAATATTATTTCGCGTGAAAATGTCAAAGCACTGCGTAAAAACGTGATTGCAAAATGTTACGGCGGTGACATTTCGCGCAAACGCAAGCTACTAGAAAAACAAAAGGCCGGCAAAAAACGCATGAAGCAAGTGGGTAGTGTGGAGATTCCACAAGAAGCATTTTTAGCTATTTTGCAAGTCGGCGATAAATAATCAATTAAGCACTTGTCCACTTACTATGAGTGGGCGATCGAAAGGGAATTGGATGGATTTTGCTTTAATCATGTTGGTGCTGTTGCTGGTTACTGGCGGTGTGTGGTTGTTGGATTACGCTGTACTCAATCAGCAACGCGTAGCTGCCAGTGTTAATCTTGATAAAGAGGCTGCCGAGTTAACTGTCAAAGAACCTTGGTGGGTAGAATATTCCAAAAGCTTTTTCCCAGTGATTTTGATTGTTTTTTTGTTGCGCTCGTTTTTGATGGAACCGTTCAAAATCCCCTCTGGCTCGATGATTCCTACTTTGCAGGTAGGCGACTTTATCGTGGTGAATAAATTTACTTACGGCATACGCTTACCGATAGTAGGGAAAAAGTTGGTGGAAATGAATACACCTGAACGCGGTGATGTGATGGTTTTTCATTACCCTGAAAACCCTTCCATTGATTATATAAAGCGCGTAGTGGGCGTGCCAGGTGATAATATTATCTATCGCAACAAGCAATTAATTGTAAACGGTGCGCTGCAAAAGCAGCAATTTGAAGGTGATTATAATTACCTCGAACCCGGCTTAAGTTTTGTGCACACTAAGCGTTACAGCGAAACATTAAGCAGTGGACGCAGCTATGCTATGTTACAAAATCCAAACGCGCCCAACATGCATTTGGCTGGCGTGGCCGAATTCCCGTATCGCGAGAATTGCGCGTACAGCGTGGACGAGGTGCGTTGCATTGTTCCGGCCGGACATTATTTTATGCTGGGAGATAATCGCGATAACAGCCGCGATAGCCGATATTGGGGCTTTGTGCCGGATGAAATGTTGGTCGGCAAGGCCTTTATGATTTGGATGAATTTTAATGACCTGAAGCGAATAGGATTGTCTATTAATTAAGGAGCGCGTGATGAATGCAATAAAAAACAGGCAGCGTGGAATTACTTTGTCGGGTCTTTTAGTATGGTCAGTCATACTTGTATTTTTAGCCATCGGCGGCATGAAAATTGTGCCCGCCTATGTACAAAATCAAACGATAAAAGGCATATTCGATACCATATCGCGCAGCCCAGACATGCAAGATGCCTCGCCCAAGGATATTCGCGAGGCGTACAGTAAGCGCGCTATGATGAATAACATCACCGTTGTCGATGTTGCCGACATTGAGATCAGCAAGGTCGGTAGCAAACTTAGACTTAGTGTTGAATATTCGGTACGCATTGAGTTAGTCGGCAACGCTAGCTTGGTGTTGGATTTCAAGCCTAGTAGTTCTTAATCGCCACGTCTGAACAAATAGATGAAGCGCAATGCACTATGCCAGCAACTCGGCCATACCTTCACCCAGCCCGAATTATTGCAACGCGCGTTAACGCATCGCAGCCACAGTGCCGAACACAATGAGCGGCTAGAATTTCTTGGCGACAGTGTTTTAAATTGCGTCATCGCCAAACATCTGTATGACACCCGTTCTGATTTAGCCGAGGGCGTGTTGTCGCGTCTACGTTCAAACTTAGTTAACCAACTCACTCTGGCAACTTTGGCGCAGCAATTGCAGTTGGGTGACCTGCTCTCGCTCGGTGAAGGAGAGCGCAAGAGTGCCGGATTTCGCCGCCCTTCCATTTTGGCGGACACGATGGAAGCTATATTTGGCGCGGTATTAGTAGATGCTGGTTTTGCCGCAGCTGAGCGAGTCATACTGCATTTGTATGTGCCTTTTATTGCCCAAGCAGACGAACAAACGCTAGGTAAAGATTATAAAACCTTGTTGCAAGAGTATCTGCAAAGCAAGCGTTTAGACTTGCCGCAATACACCGTCATTGCGACACAAGGTGAAGCGCACGCACAACAATTTCAGGTTGAATGTAAGATCGCACAACTCAACATTTCTGCGCGTGGGGTAGGGGTCAGCCGCCGCAGCGCGGAGCAAGTTGCAGCAGAGGCAGTGTATAAAAAAATATCTCCCAAAGCATCTTACGAGAAATCACCCCACGAAAAATAATCTTACGAGAAACCAGGGGAAAATATGAATACTAATCAATTTAATAGTGGTTTTATTGCCATCGTGGGTCGCCCGAATGTGGGCAAATCGACTTTGCTCAACCGCTTGATTGGACAAAAAATTAGCATTACCTCGCGCAAAGCACAGACTACGCGCCACCGCATCAACGGAATTTTGACCGAAGAGCATACACAGTTTGTTTTTGTAGATACGCCAGGGTTTCAAACTAAACATTTGAATACCCTCAATCGTGGATTAAATCGCGTGGTAACCAGCAGCTTACGCGATGTGCATGTGGTGCTGTTTGTGATCGAAGCGCGGCATTTTGATGAGCGGGATAAGCAAGTCATGGCACTGTTGCCCAAGCATTTGCCAGTGCTATTGGTTATCAATAAAGTGGATAACATGGCCGATAAATCGTACCTGTTACCCTTTATTAAAGAGATTTCATTAGAGCGAGATTTCACTGCAATAGTCGCCGTGAGTGCCAAACAAGGGCAGCAGTTAGACACCTTGTTGGATGCGATACGCCCGCTGCTGCCAGAGGGTGAAAGAATTTATCCGGATGATGAAATTACCGATCGCAACGAGCGTTTTTTAGCGGCTGAATTGGTGCGCGAAAAAGTTTTTCGTTTCACCGGAGAAGAGCTTCCTTACTCGGTGAGCGTTATCATTGAGCAATTCAAAATGGAAGGCACGATGCGCCGCATTCATGCCGCAATCTTGGTCGATAAGGACGCGCACAAAGCGATGCTGATCGGCAAAAGTGGCGAGAAGTTAAAAGAAATCGCCACGCAGGCGCGCCTCGATATGGAAAAATTATTCGACGGAAAGGTGTATCTCGAAGTGTGGGTTAAAGTCCGCAGCGGCTGGGCAGATAACGCACAAACCTTGAAAAGTTTAGGATACCAATAAATCGTAGGATTCATCAGATGACCGCCACGCCCAAACATCGGCAAGTAGAACAATCGGCCTTTGTCTTGCATAGCTACCCTTATCGCGAGACTAGTTTGGTGCTGGAAGTTTTTAGTCGACAGTTTGGCCGCATTCCCCTGATGGCGCGGGGTGCAAGGCGGCCTCGGTCAGTATTGCGCGGCGTACTCATGGCTTTTCAGCCGCTCACTTTAAGCTGGTTTGGCAAGCATGAGTTGCGTACTTTGCACGGTGCTGAGTGGCAAGGTGGGCAGCCGCAGTTGCAAGGGACGGCGTTGTTGTGCGGATTTTATTTGAATGAATTGTTGCTGAATTTATTGGTGCGAGATGATCCGCACGAGCAGTTATTTGATTTTTACCAGCATACTTTGCAAGCTCTGGCGCAAGCGTCTAACCCAGCGGCCACGCTACGCTCCTTTGAAAAACGCTTACTGCAAGAGCTAGGCTACGCGCTGCAATTAGAGCAAGAGGCAGATAATCATGCGGAGATCATCCCCGATTTACCTTACCGTTATTTGCCCGAACGCGGTGCGGTGCGCGAGTCTCTGAATGGCAATGCCTCCATCGGTGTGCCAGTGTTGGGGAAAACCTTGCGGGATTTAGCAGCGGATGATTTTCGCGATGCGGTAAGCGCGCAGCAAAGCAAACATCTGATGCGGATGTTGCTAAATCATTATCTCGCAGGCAAGACTTTGCATACGCGAGAGTTAATAATGGATTTCCAAAAATTATGATTCTAGTTTGCAATAGAACCGATAACATTGTCGCCATCGTCAGGCGCGCCTAGATGAAACAACTAGCCATTCGACTACGCTATCAAAAAACGATAGCGTGTCGCTGGTTATTGCTGTACTTAAATGTACTATCTGCGTCACGCCTTTCCTTGGCTTCGTATTCTCGGCTCAATTGCTTTCTAGAATCGGAATTGTTGCGATATATAACGAAAGCTCAATAGGAGAATAGCAATTGATTAAACTCGGACTGAATATCGACCACGTTGCCACGTTGCGCCAAGTGCGCGGCACGCGCTACCCTAATGTGGTGCAAGCCGCATTAACCTGTGAGGCGGCAGGCGCTGATAGCATTACGTTACATCTGCGCGAAGACCGTCGCCATATACAAGATCGCGATGTGGAAATTTTGCGTGAGATGTTGCAGACCCGTATGAATCTTGAAAGCGCGATTACCCCAGAGATGCTGGCGATCGCTTTGCGGATTAAACCGCATGATGTGTGCTTCGTGCCGGAGCGTCGCGAAGAGCTCACAACCGAGGGTGGTTTGGATGTCATCGGTAATTTTGCAAGTGTAAAAAACGCTTCCGAACAATGTGCGGAGGCTGGCATACGCGTTTCACTTTTTATTGATGCGGATGAAAAACAGTTGGATGCAGCGCGTGCGGTAGGCGCGCCCGTGGTAGAAATTCACACCGGAAAGTACGCCGATGCCAGCAGTGTGCCGCAGCAGATGCAAGAGTTGGCACGCATTCAACATGCGGTCGCCCATGCCCATTCCATCGGTTTGCAAGTGAATGCTGGGCACGGTCTCAACTATCATAATGTGCAACCTATCGTGGCGATTCCAAATTTAATTGAGCTAAACATTGGTCACGCCATTATCGCCGAGGCATTGTTCATCGGCCTCGAGCAGGCAGTGAAAAAAATGAAAGCACTGCTGATCCCCATTCCCACAAGCAAATGATATTTGGTATAGGCACCGACATAGTGTCGTATGCGCGCATACAAGCGATGTATAGCCGATACGGTGACCGCTTTGCACGCCGCATACTCAGCGCGCAAGAGCTGCCAGAATATTATATGCACGCCCAACCTGCACGCCTGTTGCTGAAACGGTTTGCCGCCAAAGAGGCGTTGAGTAAAGCCGTCGGCCAAGGGTTAAGATTTCCCGTCACCCTGCAACGCATGAGCGTGACTCACGATGCATTAGGCAAGCCCGCGTTTTTATTCGAAGCGGAGTTAGCCGCATACCTTCAGCAATTAGGCATCCGACATTACCACCTCAGCATCAGCGACGAACGTGATGTGGCGGTGGCTTTTGTAGTTTTAGAATCCGCATAATCTTTATCAAACAGGAGCAATCGCATGGGAATTGGCCCCGTCATGTTGGATGTCGAAGGTACAACATTAACCCCGCAAGACGAGCAACGTTTGCGTCACCCGTTGGTGGGGGGGGTCATTTTATTTGCTAGAAATTACGAGTCTCCCGCGCAATTGATGGACTTAACAGCGGACATTCGTGCGGTGCGTAACCCCACGCTGTTAATTGCGGTGGATCATGAAGGTGGACGTGTACAGCGTTTCCGCGAAGGATTTACCCGCATTCCGGCCATGCGCGAGCTAGGAAAAATATGGGATCAACACCCCAAGCGCGCCAAACATCTCGCGCAACAAATAGGCTATGTACTGGCTGCCGAGTTACGCGCTTGCGGGGTTGATTTCAGTTTTACCCCAGTGTTGGATGTGGATTATGGCAGCAGCGGGGTGATCGGTGATCGCGCTTTTCATGCCGATCCGCAGGCAATTGCCGAACTCGCTCATAGTTTGCTAATAGGCTTGCGCCTGGCGGGCATGCACACCGTGGGCAAACATTTTCCTGGGCATGGTTATGTGCGAGCAGATTCGCATTTGGAAATTCCTCAAGATGATCGCAGTTTAGCCGATATGGAGATGAGCGATTTAATTCCGTTTCGACAAATGGTGAATTTTGGCTTGACGGCGGTGATGCCCGCGCATGTAATTTATCCCCAAGTGGATACATTGCCTGCCGGATATTCCAGCATTTGGTTGAAAAAAATTCTACGGGGCGAGCTCGGTTTTGAGGGCTGCATATTTAGTGACGATCTAAGCATGGAAGGTGCGACAGGGGCGGGCGGTGTCGTGCAGCGTGCTGAAGCCGCGCTCAATGCAGGATGCGACATGGTGCTTATTTGCAATAATCCGGCGGGCGCAGATGAGCTGTTAGCAGGGCTAAAGTGGGACATTCCCGTCACCAGCAAAGCGCGACTGGTACACATGCGGGGGCGGCGGCATCCCAGCTTGTTGGCCCAGTTGCACGGTCAAGCCGAGTTTGCCAAAGCGGTACATGAAATTGCGGGCATTGGTTCGGGGACAGGTGAATTGAATTTGACCTAAAGTTAATAATTGCCATCGGGCTTGTTAGTCAAATGCTAAAAAATAAGTATCAAAAAATAAGCACTAAAAATAACAAGCACCAGAAAGGTAATCATGAACAAGCTACAGGATAACAAAACGATAATCGGCGACCAAGATGAGCATGCGTTAACGTGCAATCCTCCTGCGGCAAGCAATCTTACGGTGGCAGAATTTGAAGAGCGTTTCTGTGCGACATTTTTCCAAGCTGTGGTGGGTATTCGGTTATTCGCCAAAGTTTTTGACACGATTAGCGAAGGAGTCATCGTGTCGGATGCGAACAACAATATCGAATTTGTAAACCTCGCCTTTACACGCATTACCGGTTACAGCTTGACCGAGGTGCTCGGAAAAAACCCGCGCATGTTGTATTCCGGCATGATGGAAGAGCCCCTCTATCGCTTCATCTGGCACTCCATCAATGAAACGGGCAGTTTTCAAGGAGAGATGATTAATCGCCGTAAAAATGGCGAAAATTATGTTGAGTGGTTAAACATCAGCACGCTCAAAAATGAGCTGGGGGCGGTCAGTTATTACATTACTACCTTTTCGGATATTAGTGATAGAAAAATTGCGGAAGACCGTATGGCTTACATGGCTCAGCACGATGTGCTAACGGATCTTCCCAATCGCGTGTTGCTGCAGAATCAATTGACCGAGGCCATCACGCACGCAGGGCAGGCGCAAAGTAAGGTGGCGGTGATGCTGCTTGATATTGACCACTTCAAAATGGTCAACGATACGCTGGGGCATTTGGTCGGCGACAAGTTGTTGCAAGAGGCGGCCAATCGTGTGCGAGAGGCAACGCGCGAGGGCGATACCGTCAGCCGCCAGGGCGGTGATGAGTTTCTCATTATGTTACCGAACATCAGCGATATCCATGTTCTCAATGCCATCGCACTGGAATTGTTGGACACTGTGGCCACGCCCTATTTGATTGACGACAATGAAATAGAGGTCACCACCAGTATTGGTATTAGCGTTTATCCGGAGCATGGTGAGGAGGGTAGTACGCTGATTAAACACGCGGATGCCGCCATGTATCACGCCAAGAAAAAAGGGCGTAACAACCATCAATTTTTTACCAAAGAGTTGAACCAGCGTGCGATGGAGCATATGGCGATAGAAAAAAAGCTACGCCATGCTTTGGAGCGCAATGAATTCTCTTTGCATTACCAACCGCAAGTCGATTTGCAAAGCGGTCAAATTATCGGTGCGGAATCTTTACTGCGTTGGAATAATCCAGAATCCGGCATGATTTCCCCCGGCGTATTCATCCCTATTGCAGAAGAGAACGGCCTGATTGTCCCCATCGGTGAATGGGTGTTATACGAGGCCTGCCGTCAAAACCAAGCGTGGCGAGATTTAGGCTACCCAGAAATCAACGTGGCCGTGAATTTATCTGCCGTGCAATTTCGGCAAAAAAATTTGGGTGAAGTAATCGTCGGTGCTTTGCATCAAAGCGGCTTGCATCCATCTGGCTTAGAACTGGAAATTACCGAGGGTACGGTAATGCAAGATACCGAGGCAGCTATTTCTTTGCTGCGTGTGTTTAAAGATTTTGGGGTTAATTTGTCGATGGATGATTTTGGCACAGGCTATTCCAGCTTGAGTTACCTCAAACGTTTCCCCATTAACAAACTTAAAATCGACCAATCATTCGTGCGTGATGCGACTATCGACATGGACGATGCCGCCATTGCCAGCACCATTATCAGCATGGGGCGTAACTTAAAATTAAAAGTGATCGCAGAAGGCGTGGAAACGGCCGATCAATTGGCTTTTTTAAAAGAGCAGGGCTGCGATGAAATGCAGGGTTATTATTTTAGCAGGCCTGTGCCCGCCGATAAATTTATCCGCCTGATGGCGACGGCTACCGAGCATCAGGGGCAGTGGCAATATAAGCAGTCATAATATTTTTGTAATACTGTCTCTGTGGCTTTGCCATTTCTCTATACACTTGCGATAATCCTTTGCGATCATTTCAAGCGCGCTTAAAAAAATTAATTCACTCAACCCGTGGAAGCGTAAAAGCCGTATTCCATAATCTGCCAAGTGATCTACCAGGCTAACTTTTGAAAGGTGACATGAGCGAATTGCAGATGAGTCTGTTAGGCATCGGTATTGTTGTGGTGCTGCTGATTTATATTTTCAGCCTGCTGCAACAGCACCGCTATCGCCAAACATTTCGCAAAACTTTTAAGCAAGATCATGATGACATTTTGTATGCGCCATCTGAGCAATTGCCAGATCAACTACCCGCAACAGATATTCCAGCCAACCCCTCTGTTGCCACCCTACCTAAAATTTCTCATACCACTGCCGTTGAAAGCGGCTGTGCGCTGCTGAGTGACGCAACTGATTACCTTGCTGAAATGCATCTGAAGCAACCTGTAGGGATCGAAGCATTAGCCCATCTCTGGCAGCGACGTTTTGATTTCGGTCATGCGATGCATGTTTGCGGACTGAATGTAAATACCAATGGCTGGGAAAAAATCGTGGTGGAAAATGCCGCGAGTTATTCTTCACTTAAACTAGCATTGCAATTGGTTAATCGGTCGGGCGCGGTGTCCGAAGCCAAGCTCGCGCAATTTAAAGAGGTGGTACACAGCATTGGCACACAAGCGCAAGCCGAGCTTATTTTACCGGACGTGAAACTGGCGGTGGC
>JANONT010000160.1:0-10927 GCA_031420955.1 Candidatus Nitrotoga sp.
AAAAATTCTTTAATCCAAGCGCGCAGGGCATTAGGATTAAGTTCGCTGGTGTCGATGTGATGACCGATGCTGCTGATTTCGGCCAGCAACTCGCGCTCTTTTTGCACGCACTCCAGCAAGGTTAAGGCCGACTCATCTTGCCCAGCAGTAAGGTTGCTGCTGAGCGGATGTCGACGACGAGATTCTGAAAAGCGTTTTACCAAGGTCTCGGTTTTTGCCGTTAAAAAAAGTAGATGCACATCTATTCCGCGCTGCTCAAGCTGCTTTAAATAATGCGGCAACTGTTGCACGCCGCCGCCGCTACGCACGTCGATGCTAACCGCGACGCGGGTGTTGCCCGCTTGGTGCAACTGCTCCATCAGCGCCGATAATAATTCTGCGGGCAAGTTGTCCACACAATAATAGCCGCTGTCTTCCAGCACTTTAATGGCGACACTTTTGCCGGAGCCGGAGAGGCCGCTGATGAGAAATAATTGCATATTACTTGGCTTGCATTTGCTGCGAATGGCGGCTTAAAAATTCTTGCATGCTGTCGATGCCGCGTTGTTGCAAAACAAAATTGCGTGCCGCTGCTTCGACCAGTACCGCCAAGTTGCGCCCCGCCACGACCGGAATAGTGACTGTGCTGACTTTGACGTTGAGGATTTCTTGGAAGCTGGCGTTGAGTGAGAGGCGTTCCATTTGCGCCAATTCCATAGACGTGGGGCGATGCAAATGTACGATGAGCTTGAGGCTTTTTTTGCGGCGTACTGCGGTCTCGCCAAACATGGTGCGGATGTTGAGTACGCCGAGGCCGCGCACTTCGAGGAAATCGCGCAATAGCTCTGGGCAGCGGCCTTCCAATGTTTCTGGGGAGATACGGTATAGCTCGGTAATGTCATCTGCCACTAAGCCGTTGCCGCGGGTGACCAACTCCAAGCCCAACTCACTTTTGCCGATGCCGCTGTCGCCAGTGACTAGCACGCCCACTCCCAGCACATCCAAAAATACGCCGTGGCGGACGGTAGATTCAGCCAAGGCTTTAACCAAATAATGCCGCACCAACCACATTAAATGTACGCTGGGTAAAGGCGAGCGGAACAGCGGAGTATGCGTGCGATTGGCGTAAGAAATAAGCGCGGGGGGGATGCTTTCTGTACCGGCAACGATGAGACAAATTGTGCCGCCGCGCTCAAGTTGAACCAATACTTCATCCAGTGTGGCGGCGGGTAAATCTGACAAATAACTAAGCTCGGTATCGCTCAACACTTGCACCCAGTTTTGATGCAGCAGGTTGAGGTGTCCGATCAGACCGAGGTTGGAGGCACTGACCAACTCGGTGTCCAAAATTTTGGCCGCCCCGTCTGCGCCTGCTACCCAGGTTAAGGTCAGCCGTTCTTGTTTGTCTTCAAATAGCTTTTGGATGTTGACCTGTGCCATGAGTTTTTATTTCTGTGGAAAATGTTAGGGAGGTTAGAACGACGCTTTCCATTGGCTAAATAACTGGTGTATCACAGCGGGATCATCGTTGTTTAGCAATTGTTCACGAAATTTTTCGTCGCTAAACATTTGCGCTAATTCGCCCAATAATTGCAAGTGTAAATCAGTCGCCCGATCCGGCACCAGCAGCACAAAAATTAAATTGACAGGCTGCCCATCAGGCGCATCAAAAGGGATAGGGGTTTGCGTTTTTACAAAAGCGGTGATCGCATCACGCAGGCCTTTAATGCGGCCATGCGGGATTGCCACGCCGTGCCCCAAGCCTGTGGAGCCCAATTTTTCGCGGGCAAACAGGCTTTCAAATACTTGGCTGCGGGCAATCTTTTGGCTATTTTCGAACAACAAACCCACTCGTTCAAACACGCGCTTTTTGCTGGCCGATTCGTCGTCGAGCAAGACGTTTTCGGGCGGCAAAATTTTGCTTATTAAGTTCATAGTATCAACCGTGTCCTTTGTGCAACGTTTGCGACTTCGTTATAAGGTTACCGCTAAATTTTTTAGATGGGCACACCGGGGTCATCATGGCGGCGCGCTGCAGACTTCTCTTTGTGTTTGAGAATTTGGCGATCTAATTTATCGACTAGATTATCAATCGCCACATATAAATTTTCATCATCACACTCCACAAAAATAGTCTTGCCGCTGAGGTGTACATTGGCTTCGGCTTTTTGGATGAGCTTATCAACCGAAAGAATCACGTTAACATCAATCACGTTGTCAAAATGGCGTTTAACTTTGCCGAATTTGGTGATGACGCGTTCACGTATTGCAGGTGTAATTTCTAGATGGTGTCCGCTGAGGTTCAGGTTCATGGCTTGCTCCTTTTGGTAGTTAAAGTGACTTGCGAAGATTGACGGGAAGAATATTTAACAGTTCCCGATATTTTGCGACGGTGCGACGTGCGACGAGTATGCCTTGCTCGGCCAAAATGTTGGACATGCGGCTGTCAGTTAATGGGTGTTTTGCATCTTCTTGTTCGACTAATTGCTTGATGAGTGCGCGGATGGCGGTGGAGGAACAAGTGCCTCCCGCCTCGGTGGCGACCCCGCTGCAAAAGAAATATTTGAGTTCATAAATGCCGCGCGGGGTACGCATAAACTTCTGTGTAGTGACCCGCGAAATAGTGGACTCATGTAGCTCCAGTTGCTCGGCAATTTCGCGTAGTACCAGCGGGCGCATGGCGATGTCGCCATGTTCAAAAAAATGATGTTGGCGTTCAACGATAGCTTGCGAAACACGCAAAATAGTATCAAAACGTTGTTGCAGCGTTTTGATAAACCAGCGCGCTTCCTGTAATTGTCCGGAGAGTTGTTGGGCGTTTTGCTCGTTGCGATTTTGCAGAATGTTGGCATACATCTGGTTGACGCGCAGCCGTGGCATGGCTTCTTGGTTTAGCCGCGCATGCCAGTTATTGGCGCGGCGTTCGACCACTATATCGGGCACCACGTAATCTGCCGCCCGCTGGGCAAATTCGGCACCGGGCTTGGGGTTTAGATGCAAGATAAGAGCTTGTGCGGCGCGTAAAGTGGCATCGTTGCAAGCCAGTATTTTTTTGAGCTTGGTGAAATCATGCGCGGCCAGTAGGTTGAGATGTTGCTCCACCAAACGCAGCGCAACATTGCGGCTGGGCGTGGCTTCTGGCAGAGCTTTTAGTTGCAAAGCTAGACATTCGCTTAAGGTGCGTGCGCCGATGCCAGGGCCATCTAAATGCTGTAATTGCACCAATGCAGTTTCTAAATCATCCAGTGAAATTCCAAGTTGCGCGGGCAGGATTTCAAGAATTTCATCGAGCGCGACCGAGAGATAACCGTTGTCATCCAGCGCATCAATTAGCAGGCCAATGATTTCCCGATCACGCGCATCGAGTTGGCTCATGTTCAATTGCCAAATAAGATGTTCGCGCAGGCTGGGGGTATCGGCTGCAATATCGGCGCGGGACTCTTGCCCGTCATCGGCGGCGTTTTTGTTGGCAGAGGAGAGATTCCCCCAGTCTTCTAGTGACGTATTTTCTCTGGATGTATCTGCACTTGTCCATTCTTCTTTGGCGGCATCATTCTGCCCGCTGTCTTCTTTGAGCCACTCTTCTTTGGACCATTCTTTGTCGGAATTTTGCAACGAATCTTCTTTGGCCAAGCGGTCTTGCTCGGTGATGGCGGGGGTGGCGTGGTTGTTGGAAACTAGTGGTGGGATGTGATCTTCCATGCGTTCCAGCAGGGGATTTTCATCCAGCAGGCGCATCACTTCGCGATGGATTTCGAGTGTGGAAAGCTGCAACAGGCGAATAGACTGCTGCAACTGAGGGGTGAGGGTCAGTTGCTGGGATTGCCTGAGTTGGAGCGATGGTTTCATAAATGCGTGATTAGAAAATTCGATAACTAGATTAGAGCTTGAAATTCTCACCCAAATATACTTTTCGCACGTTTTCATTATAGATGATTTCGTCCGGCTTTCCTTCGGCCATCACCGACCCTGCATTGATAATGTAAGCGCGGTCACAAATGCCTAAAGTTTCACGCACATTGTGGTCGGTAATCAGCACACCAATGTTGCGCGCTTTAAGAAATCCGATAATGCGTTGAATATCAATAACCGCGATGGGATCAACGCCCGCAAAAGGTTCGTCCAGTAAAATAAAGCGCGGGTTAGAGGCCAGCGCGCGGGCAATTTCGACTCGACGACGCTCTCCGCCTGACAGGCTTAGGGCAGGGTTGTTTCGAATGTGTGTGATGTGCAAATCTTCTAGTAAGGTGTCCAGCCGCATCTGAATTTCGTCAGGTGTGTAATCCTGTAGTTCCAGCACGGCTTTAATATTTTGCTCGACATTTAGGCGACGAAAAATAGAAGCTTCTTGCGGTAAATAGCCCAAGCCCAAGCGCGCACGTCTATGAATAGGTTGATGTGTGATGTTGGTTTGGTCTATAAAAATATCGCCCCCATCCGCCGCGACCAGCCCCACCATCATATAAAAACAGGTGGTTTTGCCTGCCCCGTTTGGCCCCAGCAGGCCGACCACTTCGCCGCTTTGTACAACCAATGATGCATCCTGCACCACCGTGCGCGAGCCATATTGTTTTTTTAACGAGACCGCGCGAAGTTCACTCATTTGATATTTTTCAGATTATCTTTTTGGGTTGGATTGGATGATGTGGGCTGGATTACTGCTTGTACGCGACCATTCGTTTTCCCATCTGCCGATTGGCTGCCCAGTGCTTGAAACACTCCAGTTTGCCCGTTGTAAACAATATGGTCACCGCGCACTTCATCTTGGCCGCGCTTGATGTGTGCCTGCCTAAAAAAATTCACCATGCCACTTTTGCTGTCATATTCGATGCGCTCGCCGTAGCCTTCTACGTATTCATCTACATCATCGCGCTTTTGCCTAAAGCTGGCAGGCTTGCCCGTGGCGATGCCGCGCTTGAAATTGTCGGCGGTTTGGGAAACGATAATTTTATCGGCCTGAATAAAAAGCGTGCCCTGCGTTAGGCGCACATTGCCCGTGAAGGTACTGGTTTTGTTTGCGTCATCCATGAGCAGTTGGTCGGCTTCCAAGCGTATGGTTTGTTCGCGATCTTCACGCTCAGCATGGCTGGTAGAGTGCGCCAGCATCAGCGTAAATAAGGCTGCGCCCAGTATGGTTTTGCGCGGGAATGAGGGGCGGGTAAATTTATTTTGTAGCGGGCGCATGTTCACTTCTAACTTGGTTGAGCAGCTTAATTGTGCGTGCCTGGTTGTCGAGTATCATGCCCCTCGCCTGCACAGTGTGGCTGCCATCTTTGAGCGTGACTCCTTGGTCGGTCTTGGCTAAATCTAATTCGGGGATGACATGTAAAAAAGGGGTGGTAAAAATCATGCCGCTACGGGTAGCCCCCGCGTCGCGCACAAGCCGCACTTCGTCGTGTAAAAAAATTTCATCGCCCTTGCCGGAGATCGTCCCAGTTTTGGCCGATATATGCATACTGGGGCGGTCAGGGTAAATGCTGGTGAGCTGAATAGTTTCGATGTGCGTGCTGTCATCGTCGGGGTAATGCAGCATTTTTGCGGCAGACATTTTGTATTGCGGCGTACCAGCTTTGCTCAAGGTGGTGGCGGAAAAATTTTCCACCATAAAATCGGGATCATGGCGTTGCTTGCCATTTATTTTTTGTGGCGGAATTTCTACGGCGAGGTTGACCCAATATGCCGCTGCCAATATGCCCAGCGCGGGCAATATGATGAGCCATGCGCGTAATCGGTTAATGCGAAAGCGGATCATGATATGCCTATTGTGCGGCTAAATTAGGGGGCGCAATTAAATTAAATAAGGCGCAAGTTGAGCTGACAAAGTGCCTTGCGTGTGCATCAACAGTTCGCACAATTCCCGCACTGCGCCGTGCCCACCCGCACGATGCGTCACATAGTGTGAGCGATCACGCACCACTTGCGGGGCTTGTGGCACGCTAATCGCCAGCCCGGCGTGCAACATGGCGGGTAAATCTACCACATCATCCCCCATAAAAGCGGCGGCAGAGGCGGGCAATTTTAGCTGAGTCAGCAATGCGCGCATGGCGGCCAACTTGTCGTGTACGCCTTGGTGTACGTGCGTGATACCCAGATTTTTAGCGCGTAACTCCACGCAGCGCGAAGTGCGCCCCGTGATGATCGCCAGCTCCACGCCAGAGGCTTTCAGCATTTTTAAGCCGTGCCCATCCAGCGTGTTAAAGCGTTTAAACTCTTCGCCAGAATCGGATAAATATAAGCCGCCATCGGTCATCACACCATCTACATCAAAAATAACCAAGCGTGTGGACAGTGCAATGTCGGGTAGATTTTGGGGCGCAGCGTGGAGGGACATTTGATTGAGCAACCCTTAAATAACTTTAGCGCGCAGCAGATCGTGCATGTTGAGCGCGCCGACTAATTTGTTGTCGGCATCCATCACCAACATCTGGTTAATATTATATTGCTCCATAATCTGCACTGCTTCCGCCGCCAAGGCATCCGGCGCGATGCCGCGTGGCTTGTGCGACATCACGCTGCTGACTAAGGTGCTAGAAAAATCTACTTTTTTCTCCAGCGTGCGGCGCAAATCGCCATCGGTGTAAATCCCTAAAACATGTTGCGCGTCATCCACAATAGCTGTCATGCCCAAACCTTTGCGTGACATCTCCAACACCGCTTCGGCCAGCGTTGCATCTTTGCCCACTGCCGGAATTTTTTTGCCGATGTGCATAATATCCCGCACATGCGTCAGCAAACGGCGACCCAAACTACCGCCGGGATGCGAGCGTGCGAAATCTTCCACGCCAAATCCTTTCGCATCCAACAGTGCCATCGCCAGCGCGTCACCCATCGCCAAAGTGGCCGTGGTGCTGGTGGTGGGAGCCAAGCCCATGGGGCAGGCTTCTTTATCTATCGCGATATTCAGGTGCGCGTCAGCGGCGCTAGCGAGGCTGGATTGCGGGTTGCCAGTAATGCTAATGAGCTGCGCGCCCTGCCTTTTAATCACTGGAACAATGGTTAGCAACTCGTGGCTTTCACCTGAGTAGGAAAGCGCGATAAACACATCTTGCGAAGTAATCATGCCGAGGTCGCCGTGGCTGGCCTCGGCGGGGTGCACAAAATAAGCGGGGGTGCCCGTGCTGGACATGGTTGCCGCAATTTTGCGCGCAATGTGACCGGATTTGCCCATGCCGCTGACAATCACGCGCCCCTTGTTATGCTCCCCCGCACACGACAAAATAATATTCAGCGCGTGTAGAAAAGTATCATCAATGCGTTCGGTTAATGCCAACACGGCAGCAGCTTCGATGCGGAGAACTTCGCGCGCTAAATCGAGTGCGCGTGAAGTGGCGGTGAGCGGTTTATTTTTGGCAGAATTCATAGCGGGAATTATAGCAGTGCCCGGCGTGTTTTATTGGAAGCTTGCCAAGGCGGTTGTTTAAATTTGAATTGCACAAGTAAAATTCTGCCCCCGTTATTTAAAAGTTCGGGCATGATTAGGGGCGTAGGGCGATACTCAATTTATTATTTTTAGTGCAGTTTAATGACCAATTCGTTACAACTTGTTTTAATTTTACTGGCGGTTGCGGTCGGGGTGGTGGTGGTATGCCGTTTGCTGCACCTGCCTGTAGTGCTGGGCTATCTCACGGTGGGCATCATGATCGGGCCGCACGCGCTCGGCTGGATTCCAGATGTGGCGGGCACGCGCCATTTAGCAGAGTTCGGCGTGGTGTTTTTAATGTTTAGTATCGGCTTGGAATTTAGTTTGGCGCGACTGCATTCGATGAAGCGCACGGTGTTTGGCCTGGGCAGCGCACAAGTGATGGTGACGCTGCTGTTGGTGATGGGCGCGGCCATGTTGTCCGGCTTGGATTGGCGCGCCAGCTTAGTTCTGGGCGGTGTGCTGGCCATGTCGTCTACCGCGATTGCCAGCAAAATGTTAGTGGAGCGCGCCGAGATGAACGCGCCGCACGGGCAGCAAGTCATGGGCGTGTTGCTATTTCAAGATTTGGCCGTGGTGCCGTTGCTGATTGTGATTCCCGCGTTAGCCAGTGAGCCAAGCGCGTTGCCCATGACGCTTGGACTTGCGCTGCTTAAAGCTGCGGCGGTGCTGATTGCGCTGCTCTTTTTCGGCCAGCGCACCATGCGTCCGTGGTTTCACTTGGTGGCACGGCAGCGTTCGCCAGAATTGTTCATGCTGAATGTTTTATTCATCACGTTGGGGTTGGCGTATCTCACCGAAATCGCGGGGCTATCGCTGGCTTTGGGCGCATTTGTGGCGGGTATCTTAATCGCCGAAACCGAATATCGTTATCAGGTAGAAGAAGACATCAAACCCTTTCGCGATGTATTGATGGGATTATTTTTTGTCACTATCGGCATGATGCTGGATGTCGAATTTATGTTTGCCCACCTGGGCTGGATTGTCTTGCTCCTGCTGGGTATTTTGGTAATCAAAACAGCGATTGTGGCAGTGCTGGTGCGCTGGTTTGTGGGGGATTGGGGGGTGGCGGTGCGCAGTGGTTTATGGCTGTCGCAAGCGGGCGAGTTTGGTTTTGTGTTACTGACGTTGGCCGGTGGCGTAAGTTTGCTGTCACCAACCATTATGCAAATTATGTTAGCGGCGATGCTGCTGTCGATGTTGGCCGCGCCCTTGTTGCTGCAACATGCCGAAGCCATTGTGCGGCATATTTCGCCCAGCGAGTGGATGAATCGCGCCATGCAAATTCACCAAATTGCGGTGCAAAGTATGTCGTCCAATACGCACGTCATCATCTGCGGTTATGGGCGCAGCGGTCAAGCGTTGGCGCGCTTTATGGAGCAAGAGAACATTAAATTTATCGCGCTGGATTTAGATTCGCGCTGCGTGCAAGAAGCCGTGGCAGCGGGCAAAAGCGTCGTTTATGGCGATGCGGCCAAGCGCGAAATCCTATTGGCGGCAGGGTTGATGCGCGCCAAAACGTTGGTGGTATCGTATAACGATGTGCATTCCGCGCTGAAAATTTTGTATCACGTAAAAGAGCTGCGCCCTGATTTGCCCGTGGTGGTGCGAACCTCGGACGACACCTCTGTGGATGAATTAAAGCAGGCCGGGGCGGCAGAGGTGGTGGCCGAGGTGCTGGAAGGCGGGGTCATGTTAGCCTCGCAAGTGATGCTGATGTCGGGCGTGCCGCTTAATCGCGTGATTCGCTGCATACAAGAAAATCGCGCGCGGCGATATAGTGTGTTCAGCGGATTTTTTCGCACGGCGCAAGAACAGTCTGCGGACGAAGACAAAGATAGCACGCTGCCGCGTTTTCACAGTGTGTTATTAGAGGAAGGAAATTTTTGCGTCGGCAAAACCTTGGACGAAATGAATTTGGTGTCGTTGCTGGTAGAGGTCAACTCGGTGCGTCGCCACAACGTGCGCGGCACCAATCCGGCGGGAGATATGGTGCTGCGCGCAGGCGATGTGCTGGTGTTGCTGGGGCCGCCGATGTCGTTGCGGGCGGCGGAAAAAAGATTGCGCGAGGGGTGAGGTAATAAACCCAGATTTTCTATCAGGAATGGGCTGTTGAAAGCTGACCGTTATTGTACTATTATGCGTACAATAAATTAAGGAGTACGACATGGAAGCCATATCTTATAGCCAAACGCGGCAACACCTCGCAGAGATCATGAACAAAGTGAGCGATGATCGAGCACCCATTTTAATTACCCGCCAAAAAGGAAGTTCGGTGGTGATGATGTCGCTGAATGATTACAACGCGCTGGAAGAAACCGCCTATCTATTGCGTAGCCCTAAAAACGCGAAACGCTTGATGGAATCGATTGAAAATCTAACCGTGCAAGGCGGTACGTTGCGCGAGCTGGTGCCTGATGCCAATTAAGTTTTCGGATCAGGCGTGGGATGACTACCTGTTCTGGCAGGTCAACAATAAGGCCGCGCTCAAGCGTGTAAACGCGCTGTTGCGCGACATACAGCGTTCGCCGTTTGATGGAATCGGCAAGCCAGAGCCGCTCAAACATCACCTCGCTGGCTTTTGGTCGCGCCGCATAGACGATGAACATCGGCTGGTCTATGCCATTCAAGGCGGTAGTATTTTAGTTGCTCAATGCCGCTACCACTATTGAGTTGCACCATATTTCATTCCAGGAATAAAAAGCGATTATTAAAAACCTTGCTCATAAAAAAAGCCCACCGAGGTGGGCTTAAGACGGGCTTGTGTTACGCCGGGTGAGTCGAAGTTAAATACCCATGCAGACGGTGTATAGCGTGTCATCGAGTGCCGGAGTTACGTTTACAGCGACCTGTCCTCCGGCAGGCGGCGCTGCCACTACTGGAGCCGTTCCGGCGGGGGCGGCAGTGGCGCGCATCGCCCCTGTACGGGTGGCACCATCATCCAGTGTGGTGTCTAGCTGCCTGGCAAATTTACCGGGGATATTGGCCGAGCAAATAACAAATGCGCCTGGAATTCCTTCAATAGGTTTGGGTGCATCGGCGGTGCCCAGATTACCTTGTACACCCAACCTCCCGCCCAAGGTATTTTGGGGAAAATACGGGTCGAGGAGTCCGCCGTTTGCTGGTGGTGGAGTTGTTAAACCAGTGGTTAAGCCCGCCAAGCGCACGTGTTGCCAGAACACCACTGTTTCAGCACTGGCAGTAACGGAGTCCCAAGTGCCATTGAGGGTGCCGTTGCCAAGAAGCACGCCTGCGGCTGCATTCATGCCGTTTACATGACCTGAAGCATCTGGATCATCTCCCGGCAAAGACCGGAATTTATCCTGATAACCGTATATGAATACGGGGATGTTCTTGAAATCCCCCGCAAGGGCTTTAACCCTGGCACCGTTAATCAGTTCTTGCCCCTTGAGCACGCCGCCGAGCAGCAAACCGATTATCACCAGCACAATGGCGATTTCTATTAAAGTAAAGCCAGCTTGTTTGCGCTGTTTTTTTATATCCCCGTTCATTTTGCCACCTCTTTAC
>JANONT010000161.1:0-1699 GCA_031420955.1 Candidatus Nitrotoga sp.
GGCATTTCTTCACGGTCGTTGGTGAAAAAATATTGCCGGAAATAATCCCCTTGGTTTTCAAAAAAATAACGCAAACGCCCGATGACCGGATAGTTGCGGAGCACGGAATGTTTTTTTTGGGTGATGTCGCGGACGAATAGAAACAGTGTCAGCAGGATTAAAGTGAAGCCTAAAATCGTGCCGACGCCGTATGAAACAATGCCGATAAAATTATCCATGATTCACCTGTGTGCCGATGCTAATGGAGTTATCGGCAAGTGTGGGGATAAACTAAGGGGCATCGCTAAAAGGGTGCTTAATGGATGCCGTTTGACAGACGTTTATTTTTTCGCGGAAATCGCGCGATACCCAATATCGCGGCGCATTTGGCAGCCGTCAAAATGTATCGTGTCAGCAATTTGATAAGCGCGGCGTTGCGCCATTTTTACGTTGTCGCCCAAGGCGGTGACGCATAAAACTCGCCCGCCGTTGGTGACGATTTTTCCATCGCGTTCAACAGTGGCTGCATGAAAAACATGCGCGTCTTCTGCCGATTTTGCCAAGCCAGAAATAATATCCCCAGAAATAATATCTCCAGTCCGTGGAGTATTGGGGTAATTCGCCGCAGCCAGCACCACGCCCAATGCTGCACGGCGATCCCACTCTGCCTCGGTCTGGTTCAGCGTGCCATTGATGGCATGATCCAACAGCTCCATCAAATTACTTTTCAGGCGCAACAAAATCGGCTGCGTTTCCGGGTCGCCCATGCGGCAATTAAATTCCAGCGTTTTGATGTTACCGTCTGTAGAAATCATCACCCCCGCGTACAAAAATCCGGTATAAGTGCGGCCTTCTTTTTCCATGCCCTGCACGGTGGGTTGTATCACCTCGCGCATAATTTTCGCATGAATTTTTGGGGTGACCACTGGCGCAGGTGAATACGCGCCCATGCCACCCGTATTCGGGCCTTCATCGCCATCCAGCAAACGCTTGTGATCCTGGCTGGTGGCCAGCGGTAAAATATGTTTGCCATCGACCAGCACGATAAAGCTGGCTTCTTCGCCGGTTAAAAATTCTTCGATTACCACCCTTGCGCCCGCTTCGCCTAATTTATGCTCAGAAGATTTATTTTGGGCAAGCATCATGTCGATAGCCTGATGCGCCTCGGCCAACGTCATCGCCACCACCACGCCTTTTCCGGCAGCGAGGCCATCCGCCTTAATGACAATCGGCGCGCCGTGCGTGTTGATATATTCGTGCGCCAAAGCAGCATCGGAAAATGTTTGATAAGTTGCCGTGGGAATGTTGTGCCGCTGCATAAATGCCTTGGCGAAATCTTTGGAGCTTTCCAATTGCGCGGCGGCTTGCGTGGGGCCAAAAATCCGCAAACCCGCTGTGCGAAATTGATCGACGATGCCTGCCGCCAGCGGCGCTTCGGGGCCGACTACTGTGAAATAAATTTGTTCACGTTGCGCGAAGGCGATGAGGTCAGGAATAGCGGTGAGCGCGACATTTTCCACGCCTTCTTCATGTGCCGTACCCGCATTACCGGGTGCGACAAAAACTTTTTGCACGCGCGCGCCCTGCGCTAAGCGCCACGCTAACGCATGTTCACGTCCACCTGAACCGATAACTAAAATTTTCATAACAACCTCAATGTAGGGTGGGCAAGTTTCATCTGCCCACCATTTATTTCCGCGTGGGCAGATGAAACTTGCCC
>JANONT010000162.1:0-1628 GCA_031420955.1 Candidatus Nitrotoga sp.
CGAGCTGGGCGCGCAGCAGCAGGCAGCTTGCCATGCGGCATGTCGATGGAGATTGCCGTATCAACAACGGCTAAAGGAGCCAACGTTTTAATGAGATTCATTTATTCACCCGTAAGCGTGGTGGAATTGCGATGGCGCAAATTTTACCCTGTCTCTTCTAAAATGAGATAGGAAAATTGCGCTTATTGAGGGCGTAAGGTAGACAAAGCAATGACGCTGCAAATGGCGGATAGTTCACTCAGCGGGGCGCGCCCACACCTCAAGGCACACGCCCAGAAAACTGTTGCAGCACGCGCTGCACGGTATCCAAGCCAGCGGTGGATGATCTTTCTAACAGCGGGGGAAGGTAGGGCAGCAGCAATATAATCGCGATGAATCCAACTGCTAGGGTGATGGGAAAGCCGACCGCGAATAAATTAAGCTGCGGCGCGCTGCGCGTCAAAATACCCAGCGCGAGGTTGGTGATGAGCAGTACGCCGATGGCGGGCAGAGCCAGTTGCAGGGCGGTGGCAAAAATATTCCCGCCCCACAGCACCACGGTATGAAACGCGCTGGCCGCCGGAACAGTGTCGCCTATTGGGAACGCGTAAAAACTTTGGGCGAGCGTTTCCAACATATATAAATGCCCGTTCATGCTGAGGAAAATAAGCGCGGCGAGTATGCCTAAAAATTGCGCGATGATGGGAGTGTAGGCGGCATTTTGCGGGTCGTAAAAGATGGCAAAGCCCAAGCCCATTTGCATACCAATAATATCGCCCGCCATTTCTATCGAAGTGAAAATGAGCCGCAAGGTGAATCCCATCGCGAGGCCGATGATTATTTGTTGCACCAACACAAACAACCCTTGCGCGGAAGCAGGGTCAATGCTGGATTCTAGCGTGGGCGCGATGATGAAAGTCAGCAATGCAGACAAGCCTATTTTTACGCGCACGGGGATTTGTTTGTTGCCGAGTATCGGTGAGCTGGCAACCATCGCTAGAATGCGGACAAAAGGGAATAAAAATAGCGCGAGCCAGGTGGTGAGTTGCGCGCTGGTGACCGTTAGCATTCTTCCCCTACCCAACCAGCCACGGAATGCTGCCAAACAGCCGCTGAATATAATCCACCATCATGCCCACCATCCACGGCCCAGCAATAATCATTACGCCAAACATGCCAATTAATTTGGGTATAAATGACAGCGTCATTTCGTTAATCTGCGTGGCCGCTTGAAAAATACTGACGACCAAACCGATCACCAGCGCGGTGAGCAGCAGCGGCGCAGAAACGATGAGGGTGAGCTCTAATGCTTGGCGGCCCAACGTGATTACGCTTTCGGGAGTCATGTTTTTTTCCTAGGTATAAAAGCTTTGCACGAGCGAACCGACGATCAAGTTCCAGCCATCCGCCAACACGAATAACATAATTTTGAACGGCAACGAAATCATCACCGGCGACATCATCATCATCCCCATCGACATCAGCACGCTGGCGACCACCATGTCGATAATCAAAAATGGGATGAAGACCACGAAGCCAATTTGAAACGCGGTTTTTAGCTCACTAATGACATAAGCCGGCACTAAAATTCGTAACGGAATGTGTTCCGCACTTTGCGGCGGCTCGCTGTTGGAAATGCGGATAAACAA
>JANONT010000163.1:0-1902 GCA_031420955.1 Candidatus Nitrotoga sp.
ATTAATTGGAGACAACCATGAACGCTACCGCCGCACTAAAAACTTATACCAATGTCGGGCTCGAATCGAGTGTCTCAAGTGCTGATCCACACAAGCTTATTTTGATGTTATACCAGGGTGCAATTTTGGCGATAGCCTTGGCAAAAAACCAAATGCGGCGCAAAGAAACAGCGGCCAAGGGTGCGTCTATCAGCAAGGCCATTATGATTATTGACGAAGGTTTAAAAGCCAGCCTCGATAAAAATGTGGGCGGTGGGTTAGCGCAAAACCTCTCTGCTTTATATGACTATATGAACCAGCGTTTGCTGATTGCTAATCTGAAAAATGATATTCGCACGCTAGACGAGGTGAGCAATTTATTAACCGACCTGAAGGGGGCATGGGAAAGTATAGGTCAAACAGATTCTCCTGTGGCTGATCTTCGCCAGGCTCCTGCGCGCATGCCCGAAATGGCGGCACCACAATTTACCGCACCAAGATTTTCTGCACAGGTGGCATCCCCTCTTACGTACGGAAAAATGTAAACCATGAACTCTACTATTGAAGATTACGAACACCTGAGCTCGCTCACCACGCAAATGCGTATCTCTGCGGCACAAGGAAAGTGGGATCAGCTTGTCGCGTTAGAAGCGCAATGTAAAGAACGTATCGCCGTGATGCAGCAAGACGTAGCGCACGCGCCAGGCTATGAGGACTATGAGGCCACGCGCAAACGCAAAGCCGAGTTAATTAGAAAAATATTGTCGGACGATGCCGAAATCCGCAACTACACCATGCCGTGGATGGCGCAATTGCAGCTCAGCATACAGGGCAGTTGGCAGGAAAGCCGTTTACATAAAACCTACCCCAGCGAGGCTTGGAAACCAACAAAATAAAGCCATTTCAAATGAAGCGCGGGGAAATCCCCGCTAATTATTCGACTGCAAAAAGCAATCCCCGTTAATGTAATACAAGGTAGTTATTGCAGAGACGGACATGCCAAGGCAAAGCGCGATTCAATTAAAAGGAGAATATTTTTCTGGCTCAGACGAGAGCGAATATAGAATATATGCCGAACAGGAAAAAAAATATATTTTGCAGAGTATTCAAAAAAAGCATGCGCGAATAGCAATATATTACGACCTTAACAACCACTTTATTTTGACCACCCTGCTGCAAGTAACCGAGCGTGGAATGTGGCTGGACGTGGGTCCAGACGCAGCAGAAAACGAAAAAATATTACGCACCAGCGCGCTGGTTTTTGTTAGCTCTAACCAGCAAATCAAAGTGCAATTTTCTGCCCACAAAGTGGCGGACGTTTCATTTGAAGGCCAGCCCGCATTCTTTTTGCCCTTGCCGGAATTTTTATTACGCATCCAAAGACGCGAACATTTTCGCCTGAGCGTGCCCGTTAGCACCCCCGTGGTATGCATCATCCCTATCCCCACGGCACACCCCGACAAACCGCAACTACGCGAAATTGCGGTTATCAACATCAGCGTCGGCGGCATCGCCCTGCTGTGCGATGCAAATGAAATTAAATTCCAACCCGGCAATATTTTCCATCACTGCAAAATTTCGTTGACACATTTTGGCTTGCTAGAAACCACAATCGAAGTGCGCGACAACGTCAGCTTCGAGTTGCCATTCGGCATGGTGAAAAAAATGGTGGGCTGCAAATTTATATTTGCTGATAATCAAGCCAGCGTTTTGCTGCAGAAATATATCAACCATCTGCAAGTCTTGAGCAACGCAGAACGGGCTTAACTAAAAGCGAAACCAACCGCCAACCGCAACAGTTGCTTCCTACCGCCGATCATGCGGCACGGTGACGGTGGTGCTGGCGGTAGATTTATTACCAGAACCATCGGTGGTGGAATAGGTGAGGGTGTAAACGCGCCCCGCCATGTTTGTGCCCGCGCG
>JANONT010000164.1:0-10463 GCA_031420955.1 Candidatus Nitrotoga sp.
GGACGGACCTGGACTGTGATAACGCGCTCCATGCCCAGTTTTGATGCCCAGTTTGATGCCCGGCCATCAGCCTTGATAGTTTATGCGGGGATAGGGGCCAGCTTTTTATTGGCTTGGCTGACTTGGCTGCTGGTGCACGGGCAAGCCGTGGCCAGGCTGGCAGTACAACAAATCGGGGTGAGCAAGCGTCGTCTGGATGCCATTTTAGATAGCGCGGGTGAAGGTATTATTACGATGGATGAACGCGGGGTGATCGAGACGTTTAACCCTGCCGCCGAACGTATTTTTGGTTACAGCGAAAGCGAGGTGATCGGCCAGCCTTCACACATACTGTTGCCGGAATCCAAGCGAGAAAAACATCAAGGCATATTCAAACTGTACACCACGACGGGCGAGAAAAAAATGAAGTGGGCGGCCAGAGAGATGGTGGCCGAGCACAAAGATGGCAGAATTTTCCCGCTGGAACTAACCAGTAGCGAGGTGCGCGATGCTGAAAATTCCAAGCGCGCGTTTATTGCGGTGGTGAGAGATATTACGCAGCGTAAAGAGGCCGAGCAGGAAATACAATCGCTGGCTTATTACGACACCTTAACTGGCCTGCCCAACCGTATTTTGTTGCAAGATAGATTGCGGCAGTTAATTGCCGAATCGCATCGCGATCAGCATAAATTCGCGTTACTATTTTTGGATTTGGATCGCTTCAAATATGTGAACGACGCGATGGGACACGCCGTGGGCGACCAGCTCTTGCGGGCCGTAGCCTTGCGCTTGCGAGAATGTGTGCGCGAGGGAGACACCGTGTCGCGTATGGGCGGGGATGAATTTATCGTGCTGCTGCGCGAGATTGATCGGCAAGATACCACGCGTGTCGCCAATAAAATATTGCAGGCCATCGCCAAGCCCTACGACATCGACAAAATGCAGATCGGCACCCACGCCAGCATTGGCATCAGCATTTATCCCGACACGGCGACCGACGTTTCTTCCTTGTTCAAACAAGCAGACATTGCCATGTATCGCGCCAAAGCAGATGGTCGCGGGCAATTTCAATTTTTCACTCCCGAAATGAATTTCCACGCGGATCGGCTTTTTTCGATGGAAAGAGATTTGCGCGTGGCTATCGAGCAGACTCAATTTGTGCTGCATTATCAGCCGCAGATTCATTTAGCCTCTGGGCGCATTTGCGGGGTGGAAGTGTTACTGCGCTGGCAACATCCACAGCAGGGATTAATTTTTCCAGCCGATTTTATTCCTGCTGCCGAGGAGACAGGACAGATTGTACCCATAGGTTCATGGATGTTGCGCGCCGCTTGTGTTCAGCTCTCGGAGTGGCGTAAACAGGGGTTGCCAGCATTTCCTATCGCCGTTAATTTTTCGATACGACAACTTCGGCAGCACGATTTAGCGCAATCCATTATTGATATTTTGCAAGAGACCGGTTTAGCACCGGGTGATCTTGAGTTGGAAATTACCGAAGGCAGTATGATCGGTGATGCGATTTTGATTATGGCGTTTTTAGATCGTATGTCCGAGTTGGGCGTGCGACTTTCGATTGATGATTTCGGCACGGGCTACTCTAGTTTGAATTACTTGAAAAAGATGCCGCTGAATCGTTTGAAAATCGACCAGTCGTTTGTGCGCGATATTGTGATTGATGAAAACGATGCGATTATTGTTGATTCCATCATCAGCTTGGGGCATAAATTTGGCCTTGAAGTCATCGCCGAAGGCGTGGAGACGGTTGAGCAACTTAACTTTTTACGGCAACACAAATGTGATGGGGTGCAAGGCTTTTATTTAAGCCAGCCTTTACCCGCAGAGGCGTTGGCAGACTTTGTACGCATGCAAGAAGAAATGTTTAAAGCCGAGCGTGCGGTGCTGGCGTAGATGGGATCACGAATAGTTCTGTCCCCTCTCCCGCCCAACGGGAGAGGGAGGGTTATAGAGCGGTTAATTGGCAATGGAATGATAGTTTTAATAGATGCGCTGGGTTTAATCGACATTGCTTGCAGCAACCGGATGCCAATACCGCATATTTTCTTTTCGATAACGCGTTAAATTAAATTCCTGTTCATTCATTTTCACTTCTATCGCGCCCTCGTGATCCGAGCGCAAAATTACACTTCCCTCTGTTTGATAACGCTCGACCACTTCTGCTTTTGGGTGACCAAAGCGGTTGCGGTAGCCCGCTGTGATAACAGCATATTGCGGATGCACCGCTGCCACAAAAGCTGCTGTGGATGACGTTTTGCTGCCGTGGTGTGGCACGACCAATAATGTGCTAGATAATTTTCGATCGGGCAATTTATGCGTGTCTCGCGCTAGTAATTTTTGTTCCGCTTCGCGTTCAATGTCGGCACTGAGCAACACGCTATATTTACCTGTGCTGATTTTTAATACGCAACTCAAATTGTTATCGCTTATTTTTTTCGCGCTGTAGTCGGCGGATTGCGGATGCAATATTTCAAACTGCACCCCATCCCAGTCCCAATGTTGTCCTGCTATGCAGGGCTGGCTATGTTTGGCTAAGGACAGCAATTCATGATCCGCCGCGAGCGAGGATGACAG
Organism: Candidatus Nitrotoga sp.; assembly: GCA_031420955.1. Classification (GTDB taxonomy): domain Bacteria; phylum Pseudomonadota; class Gammaproteobacteria; order Burkholderiales; family Gallionellaceae; genus Nitrotoga. The sequence continues at coordinate 2,569 of JANONT010000164.1, forward strand.
CCAATCTATCGGTAGCGTTTGCAAAATAGAACGCGCACCACCCGTGTGGTCACTGTCATTATGGGTCAGCATCAAACCATCCAGCCGCGCAATGCCCATGCCGCGCAGCGCGGGAATGAGGATGCGGTTACCGCTGTTGGCATCGCTATTGAAATCTGGCCCCGTGTCATATAACAATGCATGGTTGCGCGTTTGTGCGGCCACCGCCAAGCCTTGTCCCACATCAAAAATGAGCAGGCGCAATGTGCCTTCTGGCAATGCGGCGGGCGTGATTAAAAACATCGGCAGCAGTGCGATGCATCCCCACCAACGTGCTGGAAAGCCGCGTGGCAGCAACATCCACAGCACACCCAACATGCCCACCACAATCGTCCAAGTGGGCGGCGCGTGTTGCACCCACACGCCATTGGGCAGGCTGGTGAGTCCGGTGACGCACAGTGCCATAATCTCGTGCGCCCACCACAGTGGCCATTCAAGTGGCAGCAACGCACCGAGCAAGGTGAGCGGCACCACCACCAAGCTCACCAGTGGAATGGCGAAAGCGTTGGCGATGGGCGAGGCGATGGACACTTGTTGAAACATGGCGAGTAATGGCGGGATGAGGCCGATGCTCATGGCCCATTGGATACGCGCATAGGTGAGCAAGCTACGCAATGATTTGTGTAGATAGGGTGCGGGTTGGGCTAATGCTTGCGCGCCAGATTGTGGATCAGCTTTTTTATTGTGCGTGTAACCCACGCGGTGTGCGGTCACATAAAAGATCAGTGCCACTGCACCAAACGATAACCAAAATCCCGCTGCGAGTACTGCCCAAGGGTCGAGCAAGAGCACCGCCAACAATGCCGCGCTTAGTAATTGCGAAGGCGAGCTATTGCGTGAGAGCCACAGTAATGCGGTGATAGCGGCCAGCATATATACCGTGCGTTGGGCGGGCACGCCGAATCCGGCCAATAACGCATAGCCCACCGCCACCAGTAAACCTATCGTGGCTGCCGCTTTGCGCGCAGGTAGAGCCAACATCAGGCGCGTGCTGCGCCGCCACAGTGCATAACTCAAAGCAAAGGCCAGCCCGGCCAACATGGTGATGTGCAAACCAGAAATGCTCATCAAATGATTCACGCCCGTGTCGGTAAAAAGCTGCCATTGCGCGGGCGGAATACTGGCTTGATCGCCAATCGCCAAAGCAATCAACACGCCTGCGTAGGGCGCATCGCCTAGCGTTTGCATAAAAGTCGCGCGTATTTTTTCGCGGGTGTGTTGAATGAGATAGCTCGGATTTTTGACCAGATTATCTAGCCGAATATTTTTTCCTTTGCGATGAACGTAACCTTGCGCGCGCAGTTTGCGTTCTAACATCCACGCTTCAAAATCAAAGTTGTGCGGATTGCTGGTGCCGTGTGGCTGTTTCAAGCGCACGGTGAGTTGCCAGCGTTCGCCTGCATGTAGCGTTAATTTTTCTTTGAGCGTGGCGGGTGATACATCGGGTGAAAATTTATTTTCAGGGGATTGGCGTTTAGGAAATTCATCATAAGTAGACAGCAAAATATGCGGCGGCACGCTGGCCTGTGGCGTGAGCACTTGCTCTACATCGAATGTCAGGCGCAACCCGCGCTCGTGCTGTCTAGGCAGATCAGCAACCACGCCGATGATCTCAATATCTTTGCCCTCCCAGTCGGTGGACAAGTTTTCTTCGAGTCGTTGTTGTGCGAAAAATGCCGCGTAGAAAAATCCGAGTGCCGCAGAAAATATAAGCAGCAGTGCGATGCGAGAGAGTCGTTGCCCAGATGTGCGGTGCTCAATTATTGAGGTAGGGCGATGCAAAATAAAAATCAAAAAAGCGAACACAAACACCGCCCAAAATACAATGACCCATTGTAAATGTGGCAAAGCGGCCTGTTGTTGCAACAGCCACACACCCGCAGCGAAAGAGATAATGTAGAGCTGCATCATTGCTAGACTTTGGCTCACTGAATTGAATTAAAATGCCGCTATGCGAAAATTCCTGCGACGCTATTTACCCAGCCACCAATCAATACAACAAAATCAGTGGGTGGGATATTTTGGTGCATATTTAAAGCATCCTAATTTATGGCATTTAAATCGCCACTCAGTAGCAGGTGGGGTCGCGGTGGGGCTCTTTGCAGGGTTGATTCCAGGCCCCGTGCAAATATTCGGCTCGGTTTTGCTATCTGTTTTATTTCGCGTTAATTTGCCCGTAGCGGCTTTTTCGACGCTGTATACCAACCCGCTCACCATCGTGCCATTGTACGCACTCGCCTATCAGCTCGGTATGCTTGTCACTGGGCTCAATGCTGGCGCAGCTCCCAGCGAGCTGGTGTTGCCCGAAGTGACTTGGAGTACGTGGCACACGGTTATGTTCGATTGGATTATTTCTTTGGGGAAACCGCTGGCAGTGGGGCTGCCACTGCTGGCAAGTAGCCTAGCGCTGACGGGCTATGTTGTCGTGCGGATTGGCTGGCGAGTGTGGACGATGTTGGCGTGGCGCAGGCGCGCAGCGCGGCGAAGCAAAACCCACTGAGTTAATTTGTACCCACAAAATTAATTCGTGCAAGCAGACCCTGATTTGTTCCATCTTCATCAGGATCCCTAATTCCAATTCCATTTTATCAGTGCTACTGTGTTGGCTTCCGCGCTCGCTCCTAGCCGTACTCAAATGTACTGTCTTCGTCGCTCGCTTGTCGCCGCCTTGTATCACTTTCAACCTGGAATTGGAATAATAGGGGTTGGTTTAAAACCGACCCCTACATCATTAGCCTAGTAGGGTTAATTCGCGGGCTGATTAGGCGACTGCGTTTCTATTTGTACCAACGGTTCATTATTGCTTTCTGCGGTATAAATTTCACGCGGACGCGCACGGCGACGCGAGGCAGGTGGTGTGCTGGCTTCAGGCGCGGGAGAAGCAATCCGTTTTTCAGGGCTGGTTTCAATCTGCACTAAGTTGCTCGCAGCCAAGCTGTTGGCAAGGGCAATCTTTACTCCAGTTGGCGCGCTGCTACCAGATGGAGATGGACTGTTGGCTTGCGCCACTTCCATCGTTTGTGTACTTTCGGCCTGCTGCGTGGACTCTGTGTGTTGGCTAGGCTCAATATGTTGACTGGATTGGCTCGCTTCATCGTCATCACGTTGTTCTTCGGCGCGTCTGCCTTCGGAATGCCGCGCATCGGCCTGCCCTGGCAAGAGGGCTTCTGCATTTTGCTCGGCTAATCTCATACGTCGCCCGCGCTCACGCTGACCACTGCGCCGTCCACGCTTACGCCCACCGTGCACTGGGCTTTCGCCGGGTGATGCGGCGGCGACAGCCTGCAATACACTTGCCATAACAGATTGACCCGGCGGCAATTGATCGAGATTAACAATATCCAGCGTTAAATTTTCCAAGGCCAAAGGCGCAGGTGCTAAATCGTTTTGATCTATCACAGGTTGGGAAGCAGATGGATTTGCGTGTTGCGAGACCACTTTTTCCTGCTTAACTTGTGCGGGGCGTTCGGCGCGCGGTGGACGATCAGGGCGCGGTGGACGCTCGGCACGCGGTGGACGTTCAGCTTGCTGTTCTGTAGATTTAAATTCCGGTGTTTTGGGTGGGCTTTGCGTAGATATTTCCTGCTGCGGTTTGTCTGTGCGCGGCGCACCCTCTTCACGCGGACGGCGCGGTTTGTTGCGCTGTCTATTCCCGTCTGCACGATTTCCCTCCGTGCGATTGCCGCCATTGCCTTGCCCTTCGGCACGTGGCTCACGTGGTGGACGTTGGTGTTCGCGTGCAGAGGCCGTGATTTTAGGTTGCGGCTTAGGTGTTGTATCGCCGCCACCCGTTAACCAACCCAATAGCTTATTGAAAATAGAAGGCGCGGGTTCATCCTGCTTCACAACGCGTGTAGGCGCAGGTTGCGCGGGGGTAATGCCCTGCACCACGGCTTGCGAGCGCGGCGGCTGCGCTTTAGCATCTTGCGCAGCATTACCACTCTTACTTTCTTCTTGCGGAGCGACTAATTTATAGCTGGCTAATTGTGTGTCCGCCGTTAAATCATCTGCGCGCAAACGCGTCACTTGGTAGTGCGGCGTTTCCAAATTCAAATTGGGAATGAGCATGATGCTGACCTTCAGCCGTGATTCAATTTGATGAATCTCGGTGCGCTTTTCGTTGAGCAGGAAAGTGGCGACATCAATCGGCAGTTGCACATGAATAGCCGCGCTGTGTTCCTTCATCGCCTCTTCTTGGACGATCCGCAAAATATGCAAAGCTGAAGACTCAATACCGCGAATATGGCCGATGCCATTACAGCGCGGGCAAGTGCTGTGGTTAGCTTCTTCCAAGCTAGGCTGCAGGCGTTGGCGCGACAGCTCCAATAATCCGAAACGCGAAATTTTACTGGTTTGGATGCGCGCACGATCATGATGCATGGCGTCGCGTAACCGATTTTCAACTTCACGCTGATTGCGTGTGACTTCCATATCAATAAAGTCAATAACAATCAGCCCGCCTAAATCGCGCAGGCGCATTTGGCGCGCAATTTCATCGGCTGCTTCGAGATTGGTATTTAACGCAGTGGTTTCAATATCTCCGCCGCGTGTGGAGCGCGCTGAGTTTACGTCAACAGCAGTGAGTGCCTCAGTGTGGTCGATGACGATTGCGCCGCCCGACGGCAGATTGATCTGGCGGGTATGCGCGGATTCAATTTGATGCTCGATCTGAAAGCGTGAAAACAACGGCACGTCATCTTTATAGCGTTTGATGACATGCACATTGTTCGGCATGACGGTGCTCATAAACGCACGTGCTTGCTGGTAAATATCGTCGGTGTCGACCAAAATTTCGCCGATTTCTGGATGGAAATAATCGCGAATAGCGCGTACCACCAAGCTGCTTTCCAGATAAATAAGCGAGGGTGCTTTTTCAGTTTTAGCGGCGTTATGAATCGCATCCCACAGTTGCTTGAGATAGTTTAAATCCCACTGCAATTCTTCTAAATCACGGCCTATGCCTGCGGTGCGGGCGATGATGCTGGCTCCTTGCGGCACTTCGAGTTGCGCTAATACGTCACGCAACTCGTTGCGTTCAGCACCTTCGATACGGCGCGATACGCCACCGCCACTGGGGTTGTTCGGCATTAACACAACGTAGCGTCCAGCCAAGCTGATGTAGGTGGTTAACGCCGCGCCTTTGTTGCCGCGCTCGTCTTTGTCCACTTGTACCAGCAGCTCTTGGCCTTCGCGCAGCACTTCTTTAATGCTGGGGCGGCCGCTGCCGGAGTAATTTAGATAGTTATCAGGGGAAACTTCTTTGAAGGGTAGAAACCCGTGCCGCGTTCCGCCATATTCGACAAAGGCCGCTTCCAAACTGGGCTCGATGCGGGTGATGACTGCTTTATAGATATTGCTTTTACGTTGCTCTTTTCCAGCTGATTCAATGTCGAGGTCGATGAGTTTTTGACCGTCCACAATGGCGACGCGGAGTTCTTCCGGCTGGGTCGCATTGAATAACATGCGTTTCATTATATTTTCTCTCCCGCGCTCAGACACGGGCAGAACAAGGCTACGCGCAGCGTGTGCGTGCGATAAAATGAATAAGGGTCGGGTAAATATTATTACGGCATCGACGGTTGTTCAAAATAGGATTCTCGTAGTTTCTTGTTGTTAATTTAACAGGCATCATTTTTCTATGGGGCGACCCGGTAAAGTTCACGGCTGCCTAAAAATAATGATGTCTAAAATTCTGTCTATCTGGAGCGCGATAATCATTTACTATCACTGCTTGTTCCGGTGAGTGACATTAACCGGACTGCGGCTGGGGCGGGGCGGCGGCATACTTCTGCCAGCACACGCACCCGGCTCTCGAACACAGGGGGAAGTAACACCCCCGTTTTCTAAATAAACCAACACGCACTGCGGCGAAGTATATGCAAAATGAATGATTTACGCAAAGAATCTGTAATGTGGGCAGAAATCGACGAAGGTAGCTGCGACCAGCGCATCGACAATTATTTGTGCAAGCTGCTCAAGGGCGTGCCCAAGAGCCATATCTACCGCATTTTGCGTAGCGGCGAAGTGCGGGTCAATAAAAAACGAGTCGATCAAACCTACCGTCTGCAACTGGGCGACCAAGTGCGTATTCCGCCGGTGCGCGTGGCCGAGCCAGACCAAAAAAAACACGTCGTAGCGGCGGAGTTCCCCATCCTGTATGAAGATGATGCCCTGCTAGTAGTCGACAAACCAGCGGGCGTGGCCGTGCATGGCGGGAGTGGAGTTAGCTTTGGTGTGATCGAACAATTGCGTAGTGCACGACCCGATGCCAAATTTTTAGAGCTGGTGCATCGCCTGGATCGCGAAACTTCCGGCGTGTTGCTGCTGGCGAAAAAACGTTCCGCACTGGTGGCTATGCACGAACAAATGCGCGAGGGCAAAGCAGACAAGCGTTACTTATGTTTAGTGCTAGGGCGGTGGAAAAATGCCATTCAGCATGTGAAATTACCCCTGCATAAAATGGTCAACGATGAGGGCGAAAAGCGCGTGACCGTGCGTGAAGATGGTCAATCGGCGCACACCGTGTTCGCGTTGCAGCGCGCTTGGGCAGACTTTAGTTTATTAGAAGCCCAACTCAAAACTGGGCGCACCCACCAGATTCGCGTGCATCTCTCACACCTGAAATTCCCTATTGCGGGCGACGATAAATATGGCGACTTTACGCGCAATAAAGAGCTGGCTCGGACAGGATTAAGTGGGCAAGGATTAAAGCGCATGTTTCTGCATGCACACTCCATTGCGTTTATCCATCCACTCACCCAAGAGCCATTACGATTGATGGCTACGCTGCCTAAAGAGTTACAAAAATTTATTGATCGACTGGATAGCGTGGCAACTCATTCCCCCGCAAAGGAAGTGCTAACCTATTCGGACTCGTCATTCCCGCGCAGGCGGAAACCCAGTTAAATTAAGACGCATCAATGCGAGCAGTTGGTTACTGATCCCTCATAGCATTTCGCAAAGTAAAGGAGCTAGGATGAAAATTTCAGCCGTATTACACGTCACATTTTTAGTGGAAGATTTAACGCATGCGCGTAATTTTTACGAAGCTGTGCTCGGCTTGAACCTAGATGAAAAGCGGCATGACATGGGCTTCCCCGGCGTGTGGTACGACGTGGGCGCGCAACAAATTCACCTCATGCAATTGCCCAATCCTGAGGTTGGATTGCAACGCCCAGCTAACGGTGGACGAGATCGACACATTGCAATGGCGGTGGATAACCTAGATGCGCTGATGCAAAAACTAGATGCCGCCAGCGTTAAATACAACGTCAGCAAATCAGGCAGACGCGCCTTGTTTTGCCGTGATGTAGATGACAATGCGCTGGAGTTTATTGAGGTTAGCAATTGCAACGCAATAAATTAACGATAGATTGCAGGGCTTCAGTCAGTATCAACAATAAAAAAGTTTGTTATTCTAAAACATTGCGTAATAACGCAGGTCGTGCTGACTTCTATCTCAAATAGTTTGATCTGCTATCCGCGAATGAGGAGTCCTGCCCATGAAACCCCAGCCAGCCTTTTTTGAAGAACATGAAATCCGCCGCGTGTATGACGAGGCCACGGAGACTTGGCTATTTTCGGTGGTCGATATTATTCAAGTGCTGACCCAGCAGGCCGATTATCAGACGGCGCGCAAGTATTGGAACAAGCTGAAAGAGCGGCTGGGTAAGGAAGGTAGTCAGTCGGTGACAAATTGTCACCGACTGAAATTACCCGCCGCCGATGGTAAAAATTATCTCACCGATGTTGCCACTGCCGAGACACTGTTGCGGCTGGTGCAGTCTGTGCCCAGCCCGAAGGCCGAGCCGATCAAGCTGTGGCTGGCGAAGGTGGGCTATGAGCGGATGCAGGAG
>JANONT010000165.1:0-4875 GCA_031420955.1 Candidatus Nitrotoga sp.
GGACGCAGAAAAGCTCGCCAAAAAAATTCAGGGCGGCAAAGGGTTTGACCTGAATGATTTCAAAACGCAAATCGCGCAAATGCGAAAAATGGGCGGCATGTCCGCCATGATGGACAAGCTACCCGCGCAACTGAGCCAAGCGGCAGCCGGTGCCAAAGTGGACGAGCGCGCCATAGGCCGCACCGAAGGCATCATCAACTCCATGACCCCGCGCGAACGCGCGAACCCTGAAATCATAAAAGCCTCGCGCAAACACCGCATCGCAATGGGCGCGGGGGTGCAAGTGATGCACGTCAATCAAATGTTAAATCAGTTTGAGCAAACGCAAAAAATGATGAAAATGCTGAACAAAGGCGGCATGGCGAAAATGATGCGGAGTATGAAAGGGTTGTTACCCGGCATGCGCTAATCTTACTGCGTCATTGAACCGCTGAAGGGCGCATGGCAGCGTTAAATCTCGGCTCGGAATGCTCATTGACACCGAGTCAACTCCGCTTCCTCGCCAAGAGCGGGAGGGTGGCGGTACTGCCGCCGGGTACCCACCGGCCTCCCCTTTACGGGGGGATTCGCCTTGCCCTGCATCCCTTGAGCGATTTCTGACGCAGCAAGACCAATCGCTTTTCAGTGTTGCATTAAAAAATTGTGCTTTAACCCTAAAGTTTCCAAAATAGTTGCCGATACAGAAGTCGACTACCTAGCAAAAGAAAAGGCCAAGTAGCAAATTCATACTAAGGAATCGTCATGAAAATAGAAAAACCAAGTAAGCCTCTCCCTATCCAACCTGTCGCTACCGAATCACAGCCGCGCAACAATGCAGCCAAAGCGTCGAATACCCCGGCCAGTGCCAGCGTGCATCTGGGTCAAACTTCCGCGCAAATACGCAACAAGGAGGCCAGCATGGCAAATGCATCCGTGGTCGATGCCGGCAAAGTGGCGGAAATAAAGCAGGCGATTAGTGAAGGCCGCTTTCAGGTTAATTCGGGTGTGGTGGCAGATCGCCTGATCGAAACTGTGCAAGATTTAATCATCTCGCACAACAACAAGGTCTAGCCCGCAATGCATCAACTTACGCCCCCTCCTTTGTTGGTGGCTAGCCTGATTTCCGGCATGGCCGCCGAGCGCAGCGCGCTGAAAAATTTCATCAGCCTGCTGGACACCGAACAACAAACTCTGCTCGACAAACAATCCGAACGACTGCTAACTCTGGCCGAAAACAAAACCCAGATCGTGCACACGCTGGGCAAGTTAGCGGGAGCGCGCGCGGCGAATTTATCTAAGCAAGGCGTGGATGTAAATTTAGGCGGAATCGAGGCATGGCTGCAAACACACCTCGCCGATAGCTTGCCCATATGGCGTGAAATTAAACAACTCGCAGCACAAGCGCGGGCAAAAAATCATCTCAACGGCGAACTCATACAAAACACCTTGCGCCACACACAAAACACGCTGGCTGCGCTGCATCACGCCGCGCAAAATATGCATGATTTACATGGCTCCGCCAGCGGCTTATATGGGCCAGACGGGCAATCTCGGCTTTCTGCTGCGAGCCGCACACTGGCCGCGTGTTAAAAGCGATCGCTTAATCAGACAAAACCGTCACCGTCACCCTACGATTACTCGCCCGACCAGCGGCAGTATCATTAGATGCAATCGGAAAATTACTGGCCGAACCTACCGCGCTGAGGCGACTTGCCTCCACGCCTTGCTCTATAAACAAGCGCACCACACTGCTGGCTCGCGCCGAAGACAACTCCCAATTTGAAGGATAGCGCGTATTTTTTATGCCCACATTATCGGTGTGCCCTTGCACTTCTATAGCCTGCTCATTTTGCCCAAGCTGCCACGCCACATCGGCTAATATTTTACTCGCTGGCTCGAGTATCACCGCCTCACCTTGATGAAATAGCGCGCTAGCGTTAATTTCCACCACCACACCGCGCTCGCTTTGCGACACATTGACCTGCCCTTTTTTGATGAGCGGCTCCATCACTTGATTAATGTTATCCACGATGGCGCGCATTTTTTCTTGCCGCGCCAACATAGATTTTGCATCGCGTCGCTCGACTAAAGTTTTCAGCAACAACTCATCTTCATCAGTTGCGCTAGCGGTTAATTTTTGATTTTGTCCAGCGGCATTAAACGCGCCAAAAACAGACGCGCTGAAAATTTTATACTTACCCTCATCCACGCGCGAAATGGCGTACAGCGCGACGAACAGCGCGAACAGCAAGGTAATAAAATCCGCGTAGGAAATTAACCAGCGATCGTGATTTTCGTATTGTAGACGTGCGGCGCGACGAGCCATATCAAACCATATACCCCTGTAACTTATTCTCAATCAAGCGCGGATTTTCGCCGCGCGCGATGCCTGCCAGCCCATCGACCAATATCTCGCTCAAAGTTATTTGCTGTGCTACCAGAATTTTTAATTTATTGGCAATCGGCAAAAAAATTAGGTTGGCCAAGCCCACCCCATAGATAGTCGAGATGAATGCTACGGCAATACCCGTGCCGAGTTTGGACGGGTCGCTTAAATTTTGCATGACTTGCACCAACCCTAATACCGCGCCCAAAATACCAATTGTCGGAGCATAGCCCGCGGCAGACTCCCACACTCGCGCCGATTGAAAACGAAATTTCTCATAGGCGCCGATGTCTACTTCCAACACCTCGCGAATTTTTTCCGCGCTGTACCCATCAATCAAAAGTTGCAAGCCTTTTTTCACCATCGGATCAGGGTGCGCCAGCATCTGCCCTTGCAATGCCAACACACCCTCTTTCCGCGCCAAGCTGCTCCAAGCGGTAATTTGATAAATTAATTTTTGCGTGGGAATATGCGGTGTGACAAAAACCCACTGCCCCATTTTGATTCCCGTGATAAATATTTTCCACGGGCTTTGCAACATCACCGCCCCCAGCGTACCTCCAAAAACAATCATGAATGCAGCACCCTGCATCAGCAGCGCGATTGCGCCGCCCTCCATCATATTGCCCGCGATAATGGCAGCTAATCCAAGCAGCAGGCCACTCCAACTAAGCTTATCCATTAGCTGAAATTTCCCATTAATTATTTCGCAACATACTGCGTAACCGCGCCACCGCCTGACTATGTAATTGACACACGCGCGATTCGCTCACCCCCAGCACCGCGCCGATTTCGCGCAGATTCATCTCCTGCTCATAATGCATCCCCATAAGCTGCCGTTCGCGTTCTGGTAAAGACGCAATCGCCTTAGCCAACGCGCCGCGAAACCGTTCATCCTGCAAAATTTCCAGCGGATTAGTCGTGCCATCCGCGCTGTATCGCTCAAAAAAATCTTCATCGCCCTGGCTGTGAAAATCTTCGTAATACATGAGCTGCGCACCGCGCATGGCATACAGCATTTGCTGATATTCGTTCAGTGGCACACCAAGCTCCTGTGCCACTTCTGTCTCACTCGGCAAGCGCCCCAAGCGTTGCTGCAATTTATTCATCGCGGTTTCAATTTGCCGCATATCCCGCCGCAGGCTGCGCGGCACCCAATCGGCCTCGCGTAACTCATCCAACATCGCTCCCCGAATACGTTGCGCGGCATAGGTTTCAAACTGCGCGCCGTGCAAATCATCGTAGCGCCCAGCCGCATCCAGCAAGCCCATCATCCCCGCTTGAATCAGATCATCCACCGACACGCTGCCAGGCAATCGCACCATTAAATTGTGCGCGATACGCTTTACCAATGGCGCGTATTCTTTGATACATAGGTCTTTATCTTTTAATCCGCTGGCCGTATACATAGTGTTTATCAATTTACCGTTACCCTGTTAAGTGATCGTGTCTGCTGCATTAACTGTTGCACCACATCGGGCAGGCTAGACGATTCCTCAGTCGTGCTGGCAAGATAGTCCAGCAGCTTGCGCGCTATGCCTGTAAAGGCTTGCGCCGATTGCGTTGCCGGATCAACTTCACTCACCGTGCAACATAATTGTGCGGCACGCGCCAACTTTTCATCTGTTGGAATATGCCCCAAATAATCCGCTTGCACTTGCAAATGCCGCTGCGCCACACGTGCCATGTTGCTGAATACTGCATGCGCCTGCTGCGCGACACAGGCTTTGTTCACCACAGTTAAAAATCCACGCCGCCCATCCTGCACTGACATTTTCTTAATCATCGAGTAGCTTTCAGTAATAGCGTGCGCGGTTGTATTCAGCACCAGCAACAAGGGTTGCGTGGGCATCAGGCTGACCGAAGGATGCTGCCCCATCACCGAAGCAGCATCGACCAGCACCACATCCATGCCGCGCGCCGCATCGCTCAAACAATTTAATAATATTGCACGCTCCACCGCGCTGAGCATGGGCAAGGCTTGAATGGCTCGTGCCACGGGTAACACGCGCACACCGGGTTGCGGCAGCAGCATAATTTCGCGCCAAGATTTTTCGCCGCGCACCATATTGAGTAAATCGTAGCGCGGCTTGAGCGCCAGCCTATTGCCGACATTGTTGGGCGTGACATTTTCATCCAGTATCAACACGCGCTTGCCTGTAGCCGCCAATGCCGCCGCCAAATTGATGACAATGCTGGTCACCCCGCTGCCCGTGCACGCGGCAGCCACCGTTACCACCCGCGCCGAAGTCTGCGCCAACAAACGACGCAACCCTTCCGCTTGATCAAAGGGGCGGTTTGTTTGATTGGAAGGACGCGTTATTTGATTAAAACGCTCGGTCATTTGATCGAAATATGGGCTCGTCCGACTTAAATGTGCGCCCGTTTGATCTAAATGCGACTCTGTTTGATCAAGAAAATAATCACGCGGCATAGCTGCCTCGCATCGTAGGAGCCGCGCCCAAACCAGCCATGAGCGCAGGATATTCAGCCTCATCCAATTCAAATGG
>JANONT010000166.1:0-1812 GCA_031420955.1 Candidatus Nitrotoga sp.
TGACCACTGGACCCCAACCGCCGCCGCCCACCGAGTCTACAAAACCACCGAACAAAGCCAGCTTGGCGACGTGCCTGGGCTCGTGTTTGGCAGCTTTAATTTTGCGGAATACCTTACTGATAATGTATATCCCCATCAGCAGCAAATAAGCTGAAACGTAGGGTTTAAGAATCTTTCCGTCAATGCTGGACAGCAGCACCGCGCCCACCACCGCACCGGTAATGCCGGGAATCAACAACCTTAAAAATAATTTTTTATTTACATTGCCCAGTTTGACATGAGCAATGCCAGACACACCCGTCGTAAAAACCTCGGCGATATGCACGCTGGCACTGGCGACCGCAGGGCTCACCCCGGATGCCAACAAGAATGTCGTGGAAGTAATGCCATATGCCATTCCCAGCGCGCCATCTATCACTTGAGCGAGCAAGCCGACCGCTACTGCACTCCAAAAAATATCACTGCGCAGGGTCTCGATAATTATATTTTCACTGCCCGCAATACCGTTTTCAGAAAAAAGCCGGGAACCGAGATAAGTTATCGCTCCCATCAACATAAATACCGCGAGCCACATCGCCATTCGCAGAACGGGATGGTTACCGGGGTGCAAAATCGCCGCCTCCACAGGCGGAATGCCCAGCTCGGCATGTTCGGCATTGATGGGGTTATCTTCTAAATCTGGATCGCGGAATTTCACTCTGGAACACCTACCTGTAGAATTTCAGGCGCGCATGATAGCCTGCACCTTGTATCATTCCAAAATGATTTTATGTTAGCCTGTTATAGCTTCTCGTTATGAAGGAACAGCCATGAACCTGCAACAACTGCGCTATCTCAACGAAATTGTGCAACACGAATTAAATATCTCCGAGGCTGCCGCCGCGCTCTACACCTCGCAACCCGGCGTGAGTAAGCAAATCAAATTACTGGAGCAGGAGCTCGGTTTCGAGATATTTATTCGCAGCGGCAAACGCATCTCCGCCATCAGCGAGCCGGGCAAAGCGGTGCTGAAAATCGCGCAACGTATTTTGCATGACACGCATAATCTCAAACAAGTCGGCGAAGATTTTCATAGCCAAGACAGCGGCACATTGACCATCGCCACCACGCACACCCAAGCGCGCTATGCCTTGCCCGCCATTGTTAAACAATTTATCAAGCACTATCCCAAAGTAAAACTCAGCTTGCATCAAGGCAGCCCCACGCAAATCGCGCAGCAGGTGCTGAGTGGCGAGGCGGACATCGCCATCGCCACCGAAAGCCTCACACTCTATGATGAACTGGTGACCCTGCCCTGCTACGAGTGGAATCACTGCGTCATTGTGCCGCCTAAACATCCGCTGCTGCTGGAGAAAAAACTGACGCTGGCAAAAATCGCACACTACCCCATCATCACTTACGACTTTGCTTTTAGCGGTCGAGGCAAAATTAACGCCGCCTTTGAAGCGCAACATCTCAACCCTAACATCGTGCTTACCGCGATTGATGCGGATGTGATTAAAACCTATGTTGAACTGGGATTGGGCGTGGGCATCCTCGCGCAAATGGCTTTTATTCCAGCGCGCGACAAACATCTGCGCATGATTAACACAAATCATTTATTCAAAACCAGCACTACCCGCATTGCCATTCGCGGCAACGAACATCTGCGCGGCTATGCTTATTATTTTATAAAATTGTTTGCCCCACATCTCACGCAAGAAGTGGTCATGGATGCGATGAATAGATGAATGAATAATTAACAAAAAATGGCAACATCAAAATTTGCATTTTTTATAGAATCAGTCGAGAATCTTATCCGCTATGAGTACC
>JANONT010000167.1:0-6712 GCA_031420955.1 Candidatus Nitrotoga sp.
GCGCCAATGTGCGGCCAAGCCGCCTAATGCAAGTTTGGTATCGTTCACCAATAACAACGGGATGGTGCTTTGAACAAGGCTCGCGCCGCCATCTGCCCGAGCATTGTTTGCGGCCATTTGATAGCTGCTAACATTTACCAATGCGGCCACTGCACCCGCTTGTGCAGCTGTCTTTACAAAAGCTGCACCATCAAAATTATCGCCCTGCAAGGCGATAAATAAATCGCCTGCTGCAAGCGTTCGACTATCCGTTGAAACACCGTTGAACAACACATCGCGACCCAGCAACCGGCCGTTCAAAATAGCGGCGGCACGACTTAAATACATCATATTCGCCCCCCTCTCTGGAATGCCTGACTTTGCAATGTTTGGCCCGGCCATGTTTGCAATGCTTGCCGTGCGACTTGCACATCGCTGAAAGGATGTTTGATGCCGTTTATTTCTTGATAATCTTCATGCCCTTTGCCCGCCACCAACACGGTATCAATGGCACGCGCCGAGTGAATCGCGCCCGTAATGGCAGCTTTTCGATCTTCTATAATTTCAAACGGATGGGTTTTATCGGCGGCAGCCATACCCGCTACGATGGCGGCAATAATGGATTGCGGCGATTCGCGACGCGGATTGTCGCTGGTGACAATACACGTATCGGCCAAACGCCCGGCAATTTCTCCCATGAGGGGACGCTTGCCCGGATCGCGATCTCCGCCGCAACCAAACACGCAAATTAATTTTCCCACTTGCGCGAGCTCGGCATCTTGTGTGGACACTTCGCGCAGCGTTTGCAATACTTTCTCCAGCGCGTCGGGGGTGTGAGCGTAATCGATCACAACTGTTGGCAGCCCATTGCCCCCCAATGTTTGCATCCGCCCTGCCACTGCTTGAACCTTGGATAATTCAAGCAAAGCGTCTGGCAAATTAACCTCACTCACCAGCAAAGTTGCCAATACACCCAACAAATTACTGGCGTTAAATCGACCCACCAACGCACTATGTAGCGTACCCCCGCCCCAGCTGGAGTGCACTTGCAGGCTGAGTCCGAGTGCGCTCATTTGCAATGAGCCACCGTAAATCATGCGTACCCCTAGCCGTTCGGCCATAGCTAACGCTTCATCAGTTAGGCCATACCCGATTACTTCCACCGACTTGTCGCGCAACTGCCGAGCAATATCTGCACCAAAATCATCATCTAAATTTAGCGCGGCATATTTCAGATTTGGCCATTCAAACAGCCGCGCTTTAGTCGCAGCGTAACTACGCATGGTTCCGTGATAATCGAGATGGTCGCGGCTTAGATTAGTGAGCATTGCCACATCAAATTTAGCACCATTGACGCGACCTTGTTGCAGGGCGTGCGAAGATACTTCCATCGCCACCGCTTGCGCGCCATCGGCCACATATTCAGCCAATAATTGATGCAACAAAATCGCATCCGGCGTAGTGTTGATAGTGGGCTGTAACTGGCCGGGAAAGCCATTACCCAACGTGCCAAGCAATGCGGTTTTTTTGCCTTTAGCGTGCTGCAACGCCAATGCTTGCAACACTTGTGCCGCCCAATGCGCGCACGAAGTTTTGCCGTTGGTGCCGGTAATGCCGATCATCCAAAGCTTGCTGGATGGCGCGCCATAAACATGGCTGGCGATTGCACCAATGTGCTGGCGCAGATCATTAATTGGCAAATTATTAATTTTCCAATCTTTGCCCCAGCTAAAATTTTTCGCTTCCCAAATTACTGCGTTTGCGCCATTTTGTATGGCTTGCATGATGAATTCCCGTCCATCCACTTGCGTGCCTGGGTAGGCCACAAATGTATCCCCATGCTGCACTGCACGACTATCCGCAGTTAAGCGCGAAATATTTACGCCCAGCGCAGCAATCATCTCTGCAACATCAATGGGCTCCAAGGTTGGCTCTGTGGAAGCGCGCGATTCAGCCGATGGCATCATATTCTTCCTTGCCGAATATCAGCCATCGGAATAGCCACAGGTGCGTTCACCCGCACCGGAATATCGCTTGGCAGCGGTCTAGGTAGGGGGATACCCAGCAAAGGCGCGTCGCTCTTTATAGGCGCGTCATTTTCCACATTAAGCAAACGCAATGCCTCGCCCATCACATTGCTGAATACCGGCGCTGCAACTTGTCCGCCAAAATGCTCGCCATTATTAGGCTCGTTAATCATGACCGCGATCACCAACCGTGGATTAGAAACTGGCGCCAAGCCGACAAACGAAGCGATGTATTGATTAACGTATCGCCCGCCTTCCAGCTTGTGGGCTGTGCCTGTTTTTCCGGCCACGCGATAGCCGCTCACTTGCGCTTGCGGCGCAGTGCCGCCTGGCGAAACTACGCTTTCCAACATGTTCAGCAGTGCTTGTGCAGTTTTAGGCGAATAAATTAATTGCGTGGGCTTGGCGTTTTCCAAACTGATATTTTCTAAACCTACCTTCTTGAGTGCACCATTTCCCAGCACTCCACTTTCCTGCTTGAGCAATGAAATAGATTTCAATTCACCGTTATTCGCAAAGATGGTGTATGCCCGCGCCAGTTGCAGCAGGTTCACCGAAATGCCGTGGCCATAAGATAATGTGGCTTGCTCAATAGGTCGCCAAGCAGCGTATCCACGCAGCTTGCCGCTGGCCTCGCCGGGAAAACCGCTGCCCGTTTCTGTGCCAAACCCACTGCCATCTAAGCTCCGCCACAACACTTCTGGCTTAAGCGACAGAGCCATTTTGACCGTGCCGATGTTGCTGGATTTTTGAATCACTTGCGCCACAGTCAACATCGATTCTGGATGCGTATCGCTAATTTTCCAACCACCCATTTGCATCGCGCCATGCTCGGTATTGATGAGCGTTTTGGGCGTAACCTTGCCCGCCTCCAAGGCCGCTGCAACGGTAAACGGCTTGAGCGTGGAGCCGGGTTCAAACAAGTCGGTCACGGCATAATTTCGCAACAAGTGTGCCGCAGGTTTAGCGCGATTATTCGGGTTGTAGCTCGGCCAATTCGCCAAGGCCAACACCTCGCCACTTTGGGCATCTAACACCACAATCGAGCCGGCTTTGGCGCGATGCTGCGCCACCGCCGCCTTGATTTCGCGGTAGGCCAAATATTGAATTTTACTATCTATGCTCAGCCTTAAATCGCTGCCGGGCTTGGGCGCACGCAGGCTGGCCAAATCCTCCACGATGCGCCCACGGCGATCTTGCACCACCCGCTGGCTGCCTGCTTTACCGCCTAATTGACTTTGCCATGCCAGCTCTAAACCCTCTTGCCCGTTATCATCCACATCGGTAAAACCGAGCAGGTGCGCCGTCACTTCACCACTGGGATAATAGCGGCGATACTCGCGCCGCAACGAGATGCCGGGAATGCCGAGCCGCACAATTTTCTCGGCTTGGTCGGGCGGCAACTGGCGTTTGAGATAGACAAAATCACGCGTGGTGTCAGACAAGCGACTCTTCACTTCACGCGCATCCATGCCCATAATTTGTGCCAACTGCTTCACTTGCTGCGCGGTTACCTCTACCTCTTGCGGGATCGCCCACACCGCTTCTACGGGCGTGCTAATTGCCAGCGGTTCGCCATGCCGATCCATCACCATGCCGCGATGCGCGCTAATGCCGATGACGCGGTTTGAACGCGCCTCACCTTTTTGCTGCAAAAATTCATCTTGTATCGTTTGCAAATAAACTGCACGCGCGATCAGTATCAAAAACCCAAACATCAGCAACACAAACAACAGCCGCGAACGCCAGGGTGGCAGCGCGACGATCCCTGTAGTTTTAATGTTGCCGATATAGTTCATGGCCGAACCTCGACAACTTTTGGATTAACCGCAACTTGCGCGAGTGCAATATTGTTTTCTAGTCGCACAAAACGAATTTGCCCACTCTGTGGAAGCTGCATTTGCAACTTGGCAGCAGAAATTTTTTCCACGCGTGCAGACATTGCCCAAGTGCTTTGCTCAAGCTGTAATTGCCCCCACTCCACTTCCATTTGATGTGCGATATCTTTTTCTTTTTGCAATTCGATAAATAATTTGCGCGTCTTATGCTGCATGGCCACCACACTCAAAGCACTGACCAGCACCGCCAATAACAATGCAAATAGCACGGAAGATCGCGTTATTAAAAACCGCTCTAATACCGCCATCCCCAGCATGGCAATCCCTGGTATGGCAATCCTAGGCATCTTTTCCCCAGGCATGACCTTGCGCCCTAGCATGGCAAACCCCGGCGCTCTGCCACGCGCATTACTGCGCTGCGCGCCCGTGGATTATTGGCAATCTCTTGTGTGGATGGACGTATCGCGCGACCTATCAACCGTAATTTTCCTTCTGGAATTTCCGCCGCGCGCACAGGCAAGTTATGCGGCAATTTATCGCCCTGCGCCATGTCGCGCATAAAGTGTTTCACGATGCGATCTTCCAGTGAATGAAAGCTGATCACGACCATCCTCCCGTCCGGCTTCAGGCAGTCCAAACATTGCGGCAAAACCCGCGTAATTTCGTCGAGCTCTTGGTTGATGTAAATCCGTATAGCTTGAAAGGTGCGTGTCGCCGGATTTTTGCCGGGCTCATGTGTGCGTACAGTCTGGGCGATGATTTCGCACAGTTGCCGCGTAGTGGCGATGGCTTGTTTCTGGCGTGCAGCAACAAGCGCTCTTGCAATCTGTGCAGCAAACCGTTCCTCGCCATATTCACGTATCACCTCCTTTAATAGTTTTTCTTCTACCGTTGCCAACCATTCCTCTGCAGTCGGCCCACGGCTAGTATCCATACGCATATCCAGCGGCGCGTCAAAACGAAAACTGAAGCCGCGCTGTTCGTCATCTAACTGCGGCGAAGACATGCCCAAATCCAACAACACGCCATCTACTTTTTTAATTCCAAGTTGTAGCAACACCTCTGTTAATTCCGAAAAATTGCTATGCACGATGGTGAAGCGTGGATCGGCAATCGCGCGTGCTGCCTCGACTGCCGCAAGGTCTTTATCCAACGCAACCAATCGGCCACCTTCGTCTAACATTTGTAAAATGAGCTTGCTATGCCCGCCACGACCAAATGTCCCATCTACATAAATTCCCTGTGGCTGCACTTGCAGAGCTGCCACTGCTTCTGGCAACAACACGGTGTTGTGGGACAAATTTTGAACACGGGGTAGCCCCTCACTCATAAAAATCTATAACCGGTATGCGTATTTTTGCTGGTGTAATTATTTTTTATAGCGGGCGCGTTTTTGATGGCGAGACAATGCAAATGCGGGGTGACAACAAGCTTGGTTTGAGTGAATGGAAAACGCGCAGCCCTATTCATCACCGATAAAAATTGATGATGAATAGGGCTTTTTACGAACATTAAAATCTGTTGGAATTTTATGGATGCCTTACCCATAGCGGCAATAAACTTGATGGTTGCAATGATCACAGCGCCGTAGCTCATAGTGTGAACCCTATCAACTCTGGCGGCAGGTCACGATAATCAAATGTCAGCGCATTTTGCTGCTGCACTTTCCACCGATCTTCATCCCACAATTCAAATTTATTGGCTTGCCCGATCAACATGACATGCTTGTCTAGCGCGGCATAGCTGCGCAGTGCGGGTGAAATCAACACACGCCCGGCGGCATCCATCAGCGTGTCTTCGGCGTAGCCGATCAAACGGCGTTGTAAAGCGCGTATGCGTGGGTCGAGCGTGGACAGCGTTTGTAATTTATCCAAGATAGGCTGCCACTCAGGCTGCGGGTAAAGCAGCAGGCAACCATCGGCATCGGCAGTTAACACCAGCCGCCCCGCGCACTGCTCCAATAGCATGTCGCGATGACGCGCCGGTATCGCAAGCCTGCCTTTGCTATCCAGATTAAGTTGCGCCGCCCCTTGAAACATCCCCTAACCCCGCGTTAATTTCCCCACAAAATACCACTTATTACCACTCTCTCCCACTATATTAAAGAAAATAGGCAAGGTCAAGAGGAAATATGGATTTATCTTTGCGCGACAAACAGTTATAGAGGAAAGTTAAATATTCGTTAATACTTATAATAAATAATGAATTGAACAAACAATCTAATGTTGTTTAT
This sequence comes from Candidatus Nitrotoga sp., assembly GCA_031420955.1. Taxonomy (GTDB): domain Bacteria; phylum Pseudomonadota; class Gammaproteobacteria; order Burkholderiales; family Gallionellaceae; genus Nitrotoga. Next base: position 6,078 of record JANONT010000167.1, read on the forward strand.
TAGAATGGCAGATGGCTGCCAGAGGAAGAGTAAAAGCAAATTTGATCGAGTGATCGTTTTAGAAAAAAACAATTTTATCTGTGCCAATAAAACAAGCATTCGATTGCACCGAGATGCGGGACATGAATGCTTTTTAAATTAATGCCTGAACGATAACTAAATTTTGTCATCGACAGGCATGCCACTATCTACCGATAATATTGTCGAAGAGTGCCAGAACCACACCCCCTTGGCGACAGCCTCATCATTTATTTTGGAATGCCCCTACCAAAGAGAGCAAGCGACTTTAGATTTTGTGAAATGATATTTTTCATCATACTTGCTCCAGATAAGAAAAAGTATCGTATTGATAATAATCACAAATGATAAAAATCTGACATTACTTCTTTACTGCTTCCGTCTTCGCAACCGCCGCCACTTTCCCAACCACCTCGTTAAATTCGCCCGTGCCTTTGAGAACCCCCGCCATGTAAGCATTGCGATCCAGCGTGAAAGTGTATTCGCTCGAACTTCCAGTGATGCTGCCACCTGTAGTTTCTCATAACATTGTTCCCGATCAAACCGAGACGAGAAACGGGCGGCAATGTTACGGCAGAAACCATTCGGCGCAATAACGATTGCGCCCTACGCGGGCT
>JANONT010000168.1:0-1699 GCA_031420955.1 Candidatus Nitrotoga sp.
TAACACGCTCATCTTCGCAGACGCTTACGCCAGGCCATTTGACCATTGAACAATCCCTCATCATCAGGAGATAATCATGCGCGCTTTTATTATCGGTATAGCTGTGATTGCATTAACGGGCTGTGCCACAAAAGCTACTCAGCCAGATTGGGTGACGGGCGAGAGTGACAATTATCAACGCACAGAATTTTTGTTGGGACGCGGGCAGGCGAGTACGCAAGAAGAGGCCAAGGATCGCGCCCGTGCCGACATTGCCAAGGTGTTTCAAGTGGCGGTGACGGTGGCGAGTGAGGATATGCAACGCTTTAAAACGCAAACTAAGAATGACCAAGCGGCGAGTGATGGGGCACAGGAAGATGGCAACCCCAACCAAAATGGCCAATACGAAAATCAGTATTCGCGCCGCATCACCACCCGCACCGAGCAGGTTATACGCGGCATCCAAATCGCCGAGCTATGGCATGACCCCGCCACGCACAATCATCATGTGCTGGCCATTTTGCCGCGTCTGCAAGCGGCTAATAATTTGCGACAAGAGATAAACGAGCTGGATGAAATTACGCGCCGCCATATTAGTCATGCACAAAATCATACGGATCTGTTTTTAAAAATTGCTTCAGCTAGCCTCGCCTTGGCGTCACAACACGCGCGTGAAGCAGTGCAAAAGTCTCTGCAAGTGGTCGACAGAACAGGGCAGGGCGTGGCGACCACGCTGAGTAGTGGCCAGCTACAAGCAAGCTTGGGCGAGCTATTGCGGCGGGTGAAGCTTGCCTCCTTGACCGCCGCCGATGCGCCGCCAGGCTTGGCCGAGATTGTCGCTGGCGCGCTGGCGCATGCAGGTTATTTACTGGAAGATCAGAAACAAGCTGAATTTATTGTGCGGGCACAGTTGAATTTAACTGACCTAGGGCTGCAGGAGGGCTGGTATTGGCAGCGCGGCCATTTAGAAATTACCCTGAGCGAAGCGGCAAGTGGACGCGTGCGGGGGACACAACGCTGGCTGATCAAAAGCAGCGCGCCCGATAAAAATGGAGCGGCCAAGCGCGCAATGAATCAAGTAGATACTGTGCTAAAACTGGAGATGGGCGCAGCGATTATTGCAATGGCCACGGGCAATTCCAACCCGCAATAAAATCGATCGCGTGATGGACACCGTTTTTGGTGCCTGACCCCGCCCAATTTTTAACCTGCTAATCATCGCTACAAGCAGTTGAAATTATCGATGGTCTGGCGCGCGCAGCTCCCCCGTTTTAAATGTGCGCGAAGCGGTTTGGTAATACGCAATCGCTTCGTTCAACCCCTGTGGGTCTAGCGGGGCGGGGGTAGATTTATACGTCTTGGGGTCAATGCTAAAACTGACCGCTTGTTTGCGCGGCGACAATACAGTCAGCACGCCGTTGCGGAAATACCCCAGCTCTTGATAGTTGCTGATGAACACCCGTTCAAGATTTTTTCCTGGTTCAAAAAACGAGCGGCCAAAATATAACTCTGTGCCCTTTTTTCCCAGTACGTCGATGAGGGTCGGTACAATATCAATTTGGCTGACGATGGGCGCGTAAGTGTTGGGCTTGAGTAGTGCGGGCGCGTAAAAAATCAGCGGAATGTGATAGTTTTCCATCGGCAGTTTACTCTTGCCTGCAACCGAGGCGCAGTGGTCGGCCACAATCACAAATAATGTGTCTTTAAACCACGGCTTGGT
>JANONT010000169.1:0-1543 GCA_031420955.1 Candidatus Nitrotoga sp.
GGGCTGCGCGAGGTGAGTAATCCTTCAGCATTATTTTTATCGCAGCACGGCGCGCAAGTGCCTGGCTCATGCGTGATGGTGACGCAAGAAGGCACGCGGCCTTTGCTGGTGGAGATTCAAGCCCTGCTGGATGAATCGCACTCGCCCGTGCCGCGCCGCCTGGCATTGGGCTTGGAGCAAAATCGGCTGGCGATGTTGTTGGCGGTGTTGCATCGCCACGCGGGCATCGCTTGCTTCGATCAAGATGTGTTTATCAATGCCGTGGGCGGGGTGAAAATCACCGAACCCGGTGCCGACCTCGCGGTTTTGTTGGCGATGGTTTCGTCATTAAAAAATAAACCGCTACCCGAAAAAATGATCGTGTTTGGAGAAGTGGGGCTGGCCGGGGAAGTGCGCCCCGTACAGCGTGGACAAGAGCGGCTGCGCGAAGCAGCCAAGCTGGGATTTACCAGCGCGATTATTCCCCGTGCCAATAAACCGAAGCAAAAAATTGCGGGCATGGAGGTGATTGCAGTTGAGCGGGTGGAAGAAGCGGTGGATAAAATACGTTAAAGAAGCGCTGCACAGTAGCAACGAAGGGGGTAGGCCGATGAGTTCTCGGTTGCTATGCAGCCACCCATTCACACGCGGCGTTGCTCAGTGATCGAAATTTTCATGTATCAAATGTATATTCCGGTTTCTGCGCGCCGTGCGCCTTGCACTTCATCCCGCTCGCCGACAGTGCAACCTTTCTGTAAAGATGTGTGGAGCACGCCCTAATAAATAAACCCAGATTGTCCATTGGAACAAAACTACGTCATTCCCGCCCCCGACAAATTCATTCGAGGGCAGGAATGACGCGGCTAATGAATGATTTGGGATAAACTGGAATAAACTGGAATAAACTGGAATAGAGCAGCTTCCCGCCCCATATTAAGTTCTGTGATGGTTGCGAGCGGAGCTATATTCGCAAGGGATGCTGATTTACTTCGTACGGGATTTAGCATCGTATTTATTTTTGCGTTGTAAGCGTCGCCGCTTGGCGTTACAGTTCGTTCAATTGTATGACGTTGCCTAGTGTATGGCATTGCCTGGTGTATGGCATTGCTTGGGCACTCGCGGCGTTGCCACTTTTAAGGATAGTAATATGACCATCATTTTGATTCTTTTTCTGCTGCTCATCACGGCGATGTTGCTGGCGTTTTTTCGGGCTTCCATTTGGGGCTGGTTGTTGGCACTGCTCTTCTTCGTGCCCTTGCTGGCCATTGAAAGCCGGCTGTCTGACGAATTATTTACGGTGGTGTTGCCGATACTCATTTTAGTGATTGCTGTGCTGGGTGTTCCTGCGTTGCGACGCACATTGATCAGCGGTTTTATACTCAATATCTTTCGTAAGATCATGCCGCAGGTTTCGCAAACTGAGCAAGAGGCGTTGGACGCAGGCACGGTGTGGTGGGATGGTGAGTTGTTCAGCGGCCAACCCAATTGGGATAAATTATTGGCCTATCCTAAACCTGTGTTGAGTGCGGAAGAACAATCATTTTTAGATAATGAAACCGAGACG
>JANONT010000170.1:0-19847 GCA_031420955.1 Candidatus Nitrotoga sp.
GCGTTGCCTGCAAGAGGCCGCAGAGGCGCAATCTCTTACGATCCACGCTTATGTGCTGATGACGAATCACGTGCATTTGCTGGTAACGCCAGCGTCGGAATTGAGTCTGCCCAAAACCATGCAGTCGGTCGGGCGGCGTTATGTGCAACAACGCGCTCCAGAAGGACGGCTGCTCCTGAGCTTGAGCGTTAGAGGTACCCTCCGATACTTGCATTCTTGCCAATAATGGTATATTTTTTATACCGTGATTATTTTTGAATTTAATGAGCAGAAAAGCCAAGCCAATCTTCTGAAACACGGCATCAATTTTATTGATGCGCAAGCTTTATGGAATGACCCTAGATTATTGGAAATTCCTGCAAAAACAGAAGATGAACCCCGGTACTTGCTGATAGGTCTGATTAGCGGAAAGTACTGGTCAGCCGTGATCACTTATAGAAACGCACGTGTCCGACTAATTTCTGTTCGTCGTTCTCGGCCAGAGGAGGTTGCCTTATATGAAAACTAAAATTTTTGACCAACAATTTGACAAGGGTGTTGACATTACTGGTTCGCTGGATATATCCAAAGCAAAGCGCGTATTGCAAGAACAAAAGCGCGTTAATGTTGATTTTCCTACATGGATGATCGAATCATTAGATCGAGAAGCGGGAAAACTTGGCGTAACTCGGCAATCCATCATTAAGGTGTGGCTTGCTGAGCGTCTCGAAGCATTACCTCTAACCCGGCGTTCAACCCGGACGCCGCAAAAGCGCGGCGCTCCTTAATTTAACGTTGACGCTGTAGAAAAACTCATTTTCTGACGATTTTCAAGCGCAGTTTTCCAACCCTAAACCGTCCCGTTTCCACATCAAAATCTGACTGCGATTTTTGCTGCGGCTCGACCTGCTGCATCTTCCGCGCACTGCACATCGTAGTTGCTTTGTAGCGTGCGCCAAAACTGGCGCGAGGTGTTGAAATAACGCGCCCGCCGCAATGCAATATCAGCGGTGATGCCGCGCCGCTCGCGCACAATTTCCAATTTCGTTGATGCGTGCTGAGTCACATTCAGCGCACGCGCCAGCGCGTTACTGGAAAGTCCCAGCGGAATCATGAATGCTTCCCGCAGGTGTTCGCCGGGGTGTACGGGGGATAGTTTTTTGCTCATCTTTTTACACCCTCACTTCGCGCATCTAAACCCTAAGTCCTCACTGAATTTATCCGGTGCCATGTGCGCTCTTAACGCCGCCCGAAAAAACAGCGGCAGCGCGTAATGCCCGACGCTGGCGCTGCTGCCGCGTATGACTTTTTCTTTTTCACCGTAAAATTTGCTGCGGTAGGTGCTGTTCGGATAAGCCTCATACCAGTCACCCACCCACTCAGAAACATTGCCTGCCATATCCATTACACCGAACGGCGATTTGTCTTCTGGGTATGACCCCACGGGGGCGATGGGGTTGTCTTGATTTCGATCGGCTAGTTTGTCATTGGCTTGCCCGCCGTTGGTTTTTTTCAAATTAAATTCATTGCCAAATGGATACTCCCAAGCTTGCGCGCCACGCGCGGCAATTTCCCATTCGCGTTCGCTGGGCAATCGCTTTTTATGCCACGCACAATATTTTTGCGCGTCATGCCAAGTCACGCCCATCACGGGTAAATTATCTTGGCTGCGTTGAATTTTTAGCAGCGCGGCTAATAATTCTGGTTGGGTCATGCTGGTGGTATCCATGTCTAATAAAAAATATTCGCTGGCGACGCGGCGCAAAAAATCCAGCTTGAATGAGGCCAATCTTTTTTCACTGACGTTGTAACCATTTTGTACCCACGCGGCAGGCGTGGGATGTTTGCTGGCCTGCACAAATTTTTTAAATTGCGCGTTGGTCACTTCATATTTGTCCATCATAAAAGCAGGCGATTTTATTTTATGTTCTGGGTGTTCATCCACAAATAATGGCTCGACAAAACCATATTCTTTTTGCCAGCCTTTGTCGTCTTTTTTGTGACTGCCGATGACATATTCACCAGCAGGGATTTGCACCATGTCCTGTTCGCCAGCCATCGTTTGGGTATGGGTTGCGCCCAAAATAATCGCACCTAAAAAAACTTTATGGAGAATATTTTTTTTGAATTTAATGTGCATTTTTGTTTGTTCCATTATTGGTGTCATTTGAATCTACAAAATTTTTCGCGCAACGAAATCCGAAGGTGGCATTTTTTACTCGCGGATCAAAAAATGCGCGGTTAAAAACCGGCGCGGAAATGCCGCATTCGTAAAACGAACAATCCCACCACGAGCCACCCTTCAGCGTTTTATATTGCTCGCCATAATTTTCACTCGCGCGCGTGTTGCCTGGATACGCGGTGTACACGAGTCGGTCCACTCCCACACATTGCCGGACATGTCATACGCGCCGTAGGGGCTGATGCCTGCAGTGAATGAGCCGACGGGGGTGGTGTCGCCCGTGTTTTTTAAACTCGCCCAACGCGCAGGGGTATTGGCATTGTGCAGCGCGAATTTATCGCCCCAAGGAAAGGTGCGACCATCGGTACCGCGCGCGGCTTTTTCCCACTCGGCATCGGTCGGCAAACGCTTGCCCGCCCACGCGCAATAGTCCCGCGCATCGTGCCAAGAAACAAATGTAACGGGGTGGTCTGCTTTGTCTTCAGGGTGCGTGCGGTTGCTAAAATGTGTGGGCGATTTATGTTGGGTGGCACGCATAAATGCTTTGTATTGCAAGTTGGTGACTTCGTATTGGTCGATCAAAAATTCCGCTAGCATGACGCTGTGTTGCGGGCCTTCATCAGCAAGGCGCGTGTTGCTGCCCCTTAAAAACTCGCCTGCAGGCACGCGCACCATTTCGTTGGGTGTGACACCGATGCGCGTGCCGTCATAGTAAAGTGGAAAACGCATTCCGGCTTTACCCGAAGGTAATTCTTTTAATAAATTTACGGCCTGTGCGGGCATAATTTTTGGATTGGTATTGGGAGCCAGCGGTGCGGCCACGCGCAAAAATAAATTAGGCTGAGCGGGTTTGGGTTCTGTATTTTTAACTGTGCGGCTATGGCAAGTCACGCACTCGGCGGATGAAATATGATCGGCTGATTTTTTTAACGCACGCAATTTATCCGCACCGTGGCAAGTGGTGCAGGGTTTGTTGGCGGGCAAATTGGGATGATACGTAGGGTGCTTCGTTTGTTTCTGCGCAGCATGGGCAAAAGCACTTGGCATTAGCATGCCTATCAATGCTACAGCTAAGAAAGTTAGAAGTGAGGGAGGGTAAAATTTCATGCCGAGTTTGAAAAAGGAATCGGTTAAAATAGGGACAGTAAAAATATGCTTAGTAAAAACACGCGATACACTGCGCCTTCTGACCCACGTAATTCGTTAAAATTCCGCACCGAAAATGACACGGTAGAATACATCAAACCCATCAGCATGAGTAAAGTGCGCTGCGTCGCCGCTGTGCAGCACCCCTGAAAATATTTAAATGTTGTTAGGATAAAAGTCTTATGCCCGTCACGATAAAAAATCCGCAAGAAATTGAAAAAATGCGCGTCGCCGGACGCTTGGCCAGTGAGGTGTTGGATTACATCACGCCTTTTGTGGTCGCAGGTGTGACCACGGGTGAGCTGGATAAGTTGTGCCACGATTATATGGTGAATGTGCAACACACCATACCTGCACCGCTCAACTACGCGCCGTCTGGGCACACACCTTATCCAAAATCGATTTGTACCTCGATTAATCATCAGGTTTGTCACGGCGTGCCGGGCGATAAAAAACTTAAGAACGGCGATATTGTAAACATAGATATTACCGTTATCAAAGACGACTATCACGGCGATACCAGCCGCATGTTTTACATAGGTGAGCCTTCTATACAAGCACGCCGTTTATGTGAAAGCACTTATCAGTCGATGTGGCGGGGTATTCGGCAAGTGAAGCCCGGCGCGTATCTTGGAGACATAGGCCATGCGATACAAAACTTTTCTGAGGGACTGGGCTATAGCGTGGTGCACGAGTTTTGCGGGCATGGCATTGGTATAAAATTCCACGAAGAGCCGCAAGTGTTGCATTACGGCAGGCCTAAAACAGGGATGAAACTGGAAGCGGGCATGATCTTCACCATCGAGCCGATGATTAACATCGGCCGTGCAGATATTAAGAAGTTGAGCGATGGTTGGACCATCGTCACCAAAGACCACAGCCTCTCCGCGCAGTGGGAACACACCGTGCTGGTCACGGCAACTGGTTTTGAGGTGCTCACCGTTTCTGCGGGATCGCCGCCGCCCCCGTAAAAAATCATGCTCACCGTTGCCGAAATTCGTGACAGCCTGCGCGCCGCGCGCACGGCGTTGCAGCTTGCATACCAACAGCACACCCAGCCCGCACGGCTGCTGCGCGCCCATACAAAATTAATCGATCAACATTTGTGTAAGGCGTGGCTAACTTTGAAAATGCCAGCGGAATTATCGCTGGTGGCAGTGGGCGGCTATGGTCGTGGTGAATTGTATCCGCGCTCGGATATTGATCTGCTGATTCTTTTGCCGCAGGAGCCGGATGAAATTTTGCAGCAGCATTTGCAAACTTTAATTGGCACACTGTGGGACATTGGTCTTGATGTCGGCCACAGCATCCGCACGGTGGAGCAGTGCTTGGCTGAGTCTAGCGATATTACCGTGCAGACTAATTTGCTCGAAGCGCGGCGGGTGACTGGCGCGGCATCTTTGTTTGAAGCCATGCGTAGCGCGTTAGAAAAAAATATTGAGCGGCAAAAATTTTATCTAGCCAAGCAGCAAGAGCAAGTGCAGCGGCACAAAAGATTTATTGATGCTGACTACAACCTTGAGCCAAACTTAAAGGAAAGTCCGGGTGGCTTGCGCGATTTGCACACTGTTTTGTGGATTAGCCGCGCCTGTGAGCTGGGTCAAACTTGGCGCGATCTAGCAAATAAAAATATCATCACCGCGCTAGAAGCGCGTGCTATTGCGCGTCACGAAGCATTGCTGCAAACATTGCGGATACGTTTGCATTACCTAGCAGCACGGCGCGAAGACCGATTATTGTTTGATTATCAAACCGCGTTGGCCGAACAAATGCACATCACCGCGACCCACTCGCGCCGTGCCAGCGAGCATTTAATGCAGCGTTATTACCGCACCAAGCAAGCGGTGCGGCAACTGAATGTGGTGCTGATGCAAAATTTGCGTGCTCATTTATTTCCGGTAATTTCCATGAGTACGGCGTTAAATAAAAATTTTTTAATCCGCGATGATTTATTAGAAGCGCGTGATGAAAAATTATTTGAGCGCGAGCCGTCCGCCATTCTGGAAAGTTTTTTATTGCTGGCGCAACACCCGCGCTTGAGCGGATTTTCTGCTGCCACCTTGCGCGCTTTGTGGCGTGCGCGACAGCACATTGACGCAAAATTTCGCCGCGATGAAAACAACCAAGCCTTGTTCATGAGCTTGCTGCGCCAGCCGCAAGGCATCACGCAGACGCTGCGTTTGATGAACCAAAATGGCATATTGGGGAAATATATTCCAGCATTTGGCCGTATCGTCGGGCAAATGCAGCATGATCTTTTTCATGTGTACACGGTTGATGAACATATCCTGATGGTGGTGCGTAATCTGCGACGTTTTAATTTGGCAGAACACGCCCATGAATTCCCGTTGTGTAGCAAACTCATTGCAGATTTTGCGCGCCCTGAAATTTTATATATCGCAGGGTTATTTCACGATATAGCCAAAGGGCGTGGCGGCGATCACTCGCTCTTAGGCTGCGTGGATGCGGCGCGCTTTTGCAAGCAACATCATTTGAGCGAGGAAGATACCGCGCTGGTGGTGTGGCTGGTCGAAAAGCATTTGGTCATGTCCTCCACCGCGCAGAAGCAAGATTTATCCGACCAAGATGTGATTGCCGCCTACACCGCCAGCATCAAAAATGATCGTTACTTGGTCGCGCAATATTTGCTGACTGTGGCCGACATACGCGGCACCAGCCCCAAGGTGTGGAATGCGTGGAAGGGAAAGCTGCTGGAAGATTTATTTTGGGCTGCGCGGCGTTACATGATGGGCGGAAAAATTGCCGATCAGATCGGCGAAATTCGCACCCGCACGTTGCAGCTTCTTAACCTGCTGGCGATCGCGCCGGAGACGCATGAAAAATTTTGGACGCAGCTTAATCCAGAATATTTTTTACGCCACGAACCGCAAGAAATCGCTTGGCACACGCGCTTGCTCGCGTACCGTATTGACAGCGACAAACCCATCGTCGAAACCCGCCTCAGCCCCATAGGAGAAGGTTTGCAGGTGCTGGTGTACAGCCCAGATCGCCCGTATTTATTTGCGCGCATTTGCAGTTTTTTTGAACGCCTGCACTACAACATTATGGAAGCAAAAATTCACACCACGCAGCACGACTACGCGTTGAATAGTTTTTTAGTGATGAACACTGGCAACAACCAAACGCCTTATCGTGACGTGATGAATTTTATTGAATATGAATTGGCGCGCGATACTGCCAACCCTAATACTCCTGCGGCACCGCATACAGGCCGCACCAGCCGCCAACTTCAGCACTTTCCCATCGCGCCAGTAGCAAAAATTTTACTGGATGATAAAAAAAATTATCAGCTCGCAATCGTCGCTGGAGATCGCCCCGGCTTGCTCGCACAAATCGCGTATGTGTTGGCGCGGCATCACATTTCGGTTCGCAGCGCGAGAATCAATACGCTGGGTGCGCGTGCCGAGGATCAGTTTCATATTGTCGGCGCAGAGCTGGATAAAGCGCAGGGCATAGCGCGTTTGCAGGCCGATATTTTAAAAGTGTTAGGAGGTTAATAGGCACGAAATATGCCGAGCATCAAGCACCTCTCAAAATCTAACTACCACCCGCAAGGGGTAGACCGTGGTTGTAAAGCCGATGAATCGGCAACCACCACGCACCGTTGCCATACTGTGTTGCTCGAAAAAAATAACTCCTAACATATCAAATATATGCGTCGGCATTATTTTTTCTCGCGCCTTGTCTGGCTTAGGAATTTAAATTTTTAGAGGTACTTATATGGGGTTTTATTTCGGTGAATTATTAGTCCATATAAAGTGTCTAATCCGTTGCACCACGGCAATGTTTTTAAGCGTGGCGTGCGGCAGTAAGTTAGCAAGTTGGCCGCTCTTTTTAAACGCACATGAGGAGAGCAAAAATGAAAACCTTTATTGCTGTAGCACTTCTCGCAATCCCCTTATTATCCAGTTGCACTACGCCACAAAATTTAGCAGCTAAGTCCGCAATTTCGCCACCTGTAACGGTGTCCGCCGAGGGTATGCGGGCGGTTACAAAAAATCCTTTGTTTGTTGCCATAGAAAAAAGTGACACGGCGGCCGTTGCGGAGTTGCTTGCCCAAGGCGCGGATGTCAACGCCAGAAACGAGAGTGGCGAAACTCCGCTGCATCGCACCGCGATGGTTAAAAAAAATGCGGCCACGGCTGAATTATTATTAGCCCAAGGCGCGGATGCCAACGCACAAAATAAATATGGCTACACGCCACTACACACCGCAGCACTCATGGGACGCAAAGAAATTTCTGAGTTGCTGTTGGCCAATGGCGCAAATGTTCACGCTAAAAATCACCAAGGACATACTCCGCTACATGCGGCGGCACTGTCCGGAAAAATCGGTACTGCCGAGGTCTTGATAGCGGGCGGCGCGCAAGTTAACGCTAGAGATAATTATCAGCGTACTCCGTTACATGGAGCGGCGGTGGTGGGTAAGCGACGCATTGTGGAGCTGCTGTTAGCCAGCGGTGCGGATGTGCAAGCCAAAGATAATAACGGATACACCCCGCAGCACAGTGCCGAGTCTGTCGGGTGGTTGGACATTGCGAAATTGTTGGAAGCGCATGGGCTGAAATCAAGCGCGCAATGATGGTACGGTGAAGATCATGAATTGGGATTGAGGTGAAATGCGGCGCGATGTTCGTTGGATATTGCACCTTTTGGGGCTGGCATTTACTGCTGCGATGATGTAAGCCTAACTCAGTTTCAATCCCTTATTTTCTTCGCGTCTTCTTGGTTAGATTTGCGCGCTCGCTTGACCTAAATCAAGGTGGCATCTGTTTGTTGCTGATAAGGTCATGAGGCTGGGCCAGGGAAAGAATAGATGATTCTGAACAAGTTTTGTGACACCGCTTAGCCGTTTTAAATCTGGCTCATTCATTTGGTTATTTTAATAAGGAGGGTTAATCATGTCTCGCGATAACGCTAATACATCTGCCCCAAGTATCGGTCCGGGGGCCTATCCCCAAGGACTATATCGTCGGCCTTAAAGAAAATATAAAGTTTGACGCGATGTCTGGATTTATTTTATTCCTGATCACATTGCCGCTCAGTTTAGCGATTGCGCTCGCCTCCGGTGTGCCGGCCATCCCCTCCTGGGTTACAAGCTCGCGCTGGCGGTCGGCGTGGTGATGGGGGTGAAGGCGGGCGGCAACATGCTCGCGGTGATCTCCGCCATTCCGAACAACTTTATCAACATGGCACCGCAGAGTGCCATCATCGGGGCCACGGCGATTGCTATTATGATTATTGGCCAAAGTTATTTGCGGCCATCGCAAAATTTGTGCCCGCGCCCATGGTCATCATGATGGTCACTATCCCGATGACACTGGTCTTCAATCTAGACCCGAAACTCTTGGTCAACGTGCCGCTGAAATTTGCAGATTCATTCGTGTTCCCGGATTTCTCGCAGATCACGTCGGCCACTTCTATTAAATTCATCATCACCTTCGTGTTTGTCGGCACGCTGGAATCGTTGCTGACCGCTGCGGTCATGGAAAAGAAAGACCCGTGGAAGCGGCGCAACAACATGAACCGCGAACTGTGGAGCAAGGGTATTTCGAATACCGTCTCTTCTTTGATCGGTGGCATTCCGATGATCGCCGAAGTGGTGCGTTCCTCGACCAACATCATGGTCGGCGCACGCACCCGCTGGTCCAACTTTTTCCATGGCTTTTTCATGTTGGTGTTCGTGGCGGGCCTGCCCTGGTTGCTCAACATGATCCCGCTGGCCGCGCTCGCCGGGATGCTGTGCGTGATCGGTTTTCGTCTGGCGCATCCCAGCATCTGGGCGCACATCGCGCATACCGGTAAGGATGAGCTGGTGTTCATGACGGCGACGGTGATAGGCGTGGTGCTGATCGACCTCTTGGTTGGCGTGCTGCTCGGCATGTGGCTGTCCATCGCCATGAACGCGATACGCGCTGGCAACGAGAACCGCTTCAAATCGCTACCTCTGCTTTTAATCATTCATGCAGGGCTTTTCGGAACTGGGATTTATTTCGAAATGCACCATAACGCGCTGACGGCGATGCTGTTCATGTTGCTGCCAGTGGTGTTGGGCATCGTCGGTTTCAAAACTAACTTTGATATTAAAGAAAGCGGCGATACCGTCACCGTCACGTTCAGCGGCCCAGTGGTTTACACCAGCATGATTAGCGTGCGCAACATGTTGGATAAGCTGCCCAAGGGTAAAAAAGTCGTATTTGATTTTTCCAAAGCGGGATTGATCGACCACACCGTGCGCGAGAAATTCAGCGACTTTGCCGAGGAATACGCGCGCGATACTGGCGGCACAGTAACGCAGACCGGTTTGGATAAGCACAACGCGACCTGCCATCACGAGCTGGCTTCGTTGGTTCGTTGAATGGTCACAATCGGAGGTGAAGTAGCGCGCAAGGATGCAATTTTTATTGCGCGCTACGAATTATGGGGATAGCGCTTTGAGTGCTATTCCCATTCAATAGTCGCAGGCGGTTTTCCAGAAACATCGTAAACCACGCGGTTGATGCCGCGCACTTCGTTGATGATGCGGTTGGAGACTTTTCCGAGTAGTGAGTACGGCAATTCTGCCCAGTGTGCGGTCATAAAATCTTGTGTTTGCACGGCGCGCAGCGCTACTACCCATTCGTAGGTACGGCCATCGCCCATCACGCCGACTGATTTTATCGGGAGAAATACTACAAATGCCTGCGCGGTTTTTGCGTACCAAGAGACTCCGTTGTCATCTTTGGTGGCGCGTAATTCTTCTATAAAAATGGCATCCGCACGGCGTAATAAATCTGCATATTCTTGTTTCACTTCGCCCAATATACGCACGCCCAAGCCCGGGCCGGGGAAGGGGTGACGATACACCATGTCGTGCGGCAAGCCCAGTGCTACGCCTAGTTCGCGCACTTCATCTTTAAATAATTCGCGCAGCGGTTCTAATAATTTTAGGTGCAAGGTGTCCGGTAATCCACCCACGTTGTGGTGCGATTTGATGGTGTGTGCCTTCTTTGATTTCGAGCCAGCGGATTCAATTACGTCTGGGTAGATGGTGCCTTGCGCCAACCATTTTGCATTGGGTAATCTGGCCGCTTCGCGCTGGAAGACTTCTACAAATTCGCGCCCAATCACTTTGCGTTTTTTCTCTGGATCGGTCACGCCCGCTAGGTGCAGCATGAATTCTGCTTTGGCGTTGACGTGTATGACTTTTACGCCAAGATTTTTGCCAAAAGTTTCCATTACTTGTTGCGCTTCGTTCAAGCGCAGCAACCCGTTATCCACGAATACGCAGGTGAGTTGTGCACCGATGGCGCGATGCAACAACGCCGCTGCAACCGAGGAATCCACGCCGCCAGATAATCCCAAGATCACTTCTTCTTGGCCGACTTGGGCGCGAATTTTTTTAATTGCTTCATCGATGTAATCGGGCATATTCCAATCTTGCCCGCAGCCGCAGATGTCATGTACGAAGCGACCTAGCAGGGTTTTCCCTTGTGGTGTGTGGGTCACTTCGGGGTGAAATTGCACGGCATAAAAACGGCGCGCTTCATCCGCCATGCCCGCAATCGGCGTGGCATCATTCGAGGCTATCACCATAAATCCCGGGGGCAATGCAGTCACTTTATCGCCGTGACTCATCCACACATCGAGCAGCCCGTGTCCGGCAGCATTGGTGCGATCTTGTATGTCCAAAAATAATTTGCTGTGTCCGCGCGCGCGAATTTCCGCGTAGCCAAATTCACGCACCACGCCATTTTCCACCGCGCCACCCAACTGTGCGGCCATGGTTTGCATGCCATAGCAAATGCCTAAAACCGGTACGCCCAGTTCAAATACTACTTGCGGCGCACGCGGCGTGTCGCCCTCGGTCACGGAATTGGGTCCGCCAGAAAGAATAATGCCACTGGGTTGAAAAGCGCGAATGAATTCATCGCCGATATCATAGGGATGCAGCTCACAATAAACCTGCGTTTCGCGTACGCGGCGCGCAATGAGTTGGGTGTATTGCGAACCGAAATCAAGAATTAGAATTTTTTTATGAGACA
This sequence comes from Candidatus Nitrotoga sp., assembly GCA_031420955.1. Classification (GTDB taxonomy): domain Bacteria; phylum Pseudomonadota; class Gammaproteobacteria; order Burkholderiales; family Gallionellaceae; genus Nitrotoga. The sequence continues at coordinate 11,353 of JANONT010000170.1, forward strand.
TGTTTTTATGCGATAGGGTGGATGGGTTGAGAGAATATTGTGTGCAAGCCGTGGGGCAGAATTTTCGCATAAATCGCGAGGGCTGGGCAGGCCAAAACTTTACCGCTTCTCATTTAAAGAACAGCTTCTAGCATATTTCAATGATCGGTCGCCTTGCTTTTGCGGCCAGCATAAATATCCTTGTTCGCTTTAAAATAGTCAGCGAGATAATCTACCACCACACGCACGCGGTGTTGCGCGCTGATTCATGGTACACAAGATGACCCGTACTAACCGTCACTGGCTCACTAAATACTGGCACTAATTCAGGATACGTTGCAGCTATAAAGTAACAGGATAATCCAAGGGCATTCGCTTCTTTAATGGCGATTGCTGCGCCTTCTGAACTATCTACGCGGGCGATGCTGTTCGCTGCTGTGCTGTACTTCTCCAGCCAACTATATGGCCCTATATCACCCAGTTTGCCCCGCGTATAAAGTATCAGCGGATGCTTAGATAAATCATCAGCCGATGCAGGCATGCCGTGCTTCGCTATATAGTCCTTTGCTGCAAACACGCCCCAGCCTACCTCAACCGCTCGCCTGCAAACTAGATCTTGCTCAGTCGGTTTACGAAACCGTATCGCAATGTCCGCCTCGCCCTTACTCAGATCAACGATGTGATTTTCTGCGTTTAACTCAACCACAAGCTGTGGATACTGCTTTCGCATGTCTGCCATTATCTTAGTTAGAGGGACGACTCCTGCGGGTGCGCTGATTCGTACCGTGCCAGCAATTTCTGTTTTTGCAGCCTTAATAGTGCGCTCGGCTTCAAGCGCCTGCTGCTCCATTGTGTTCGCAAAATATAGGGCTACTTTCCCTTCCGCAGTCCATTCAAAAACGCGTCCTCCCCGTGCAAGCAAGGTTGCACCAAGCGATTCTTCAAGCGACACCAGTCGCCGACTAACCGTTGAAATATCCAACTCTAACTCGCGTGCCGCGCCTGCAAACGAACCGCCGCGAGCCAGCGCTGGCAACACTTTTAATTCGTTCCAGTCTACTCCGCGCACTGCTACCTCTCCACTGAAAAATTGTTGTTTGTTTTTTTGCAATTACAACTTGCACATCTGCGCATTGTTGCAGTCAGCCCATTCGCGTAAATTACTTCCGCAACATTCGTTAATTATTATTTTTAGTACGGAATAAATGACTTGTTGATACCCATAAATAAATCTGTCATATAACCATTTTCTACAACTAAAGGAGTCACTCATGTTTTGCGTAACAGTTATATATTCCCAAAAAGACGGCGGTACATTCAATTTCGATTACTACACAAAGAAGCACGTTCCGCTGGTTTGTCGGCTTGTCGATGTTGTCAAAGTAGAGGTCCGCAAGGGTGCCGCATCACTGGATGGCTCCGCACCATCCTTTGTTTGCATATGCAGTCACTGGATCAATTCGCCCCAAGAGTTCCAAGCTGCCATGGCAAAACACGGCGCAGAAATCATGGGTGACATTCCTAATTTCACCAATATGCAGCCCATCTTGCAATTAGATGAGGTATTGACGTAAGGACACCGTAGTCCCGAACGATGCGCCTCTGGTATCAGTACATCCTACCGGGCTAATTAACTGCTTTGCTTTTGCGCCCAGCATAAATATCCTTGTTCGCTTCAAAATATTCAGCGAGATAATCAACCACAACACGCACACGCTAATGTTAAAACCAGCAGTGGTAAGTAATCAAGAGCTAGCTGTGGTAGATAGGTTGAGAAACAATCCGAGACAGACCACGTTTACCTCCAGCGCAGTCGCTTTCTCGCTCTGTCATTCGTCATCCCCGCGCAGGCGGGGAACCAGTGGAGTTAAATAAAATGCATTTTTGCAAGACTGGCTCCCCGCCTGCGCGAGGATGACAATGAAAAATTATTCGATGTGATAATTCGGCGCTTCTTTAGTGATCTGCACATCATGCACATGCGACTCACGTATGCCGGCCGAGGTGATTTGAGCGAACTCAGCCTTGGTATGCAGGGTGGAGATGTCGGCACAGCCGAGGTAGCCCATGCTGGCGCGCACACCGCCCATGAGTTGATGAATGACGGCGAGTACGCTGCCTTTGTAGGGCACGCGGCCTTCCACACCTTCGGGCACTAATTTTTCTTGGTTGCTTTCCGCATCTTGAAAGTAACGATCGCTGGAGCCTTGTTGCATCGCGCCCAAACTGCCCATGCCACGATAAGACTTGTAGGAGCGGCCTTGAAATAATTCCACCTCACCTGGTGCTTCTTCCGTGCCCGCAAATAAGCCACCCAGCATCACTGTATGCGCGCCTGCAGCCAGTGCTTTGGCGATGTCACCGGAATAACGTACGCCGCCATCGGCAATCAATGGTATGCCTGATCCTTGTAAAGCATCCGCGACATTTTGAATGGCGGTAATCTGTGGCACACCCACGCCTGCCACCATGCGCGTGGTGCAAATCGAGCCGGGGCCAATGCCGACTTTCACAGCATCTGCACCGTGTGCTACCAGTGCGTGCGCGGCTGACGCAGTGGCAATATTGCCGCCAATCACGTCCACGTTGGGAAAATTTTTCTTGACCCATTGCACGCGATTGAGCACGCCTTGCGCGTGGCCGTGTGCGGTATCCACAATTAAAACATCCACTCCTGCTTCGATCAACAAACTGGCGCGTTCCTCGGTGCCTTCACCTACCCCAATCGCCGCACCAACGCGCAAACGGCCTTGCTCATCTTTACACGCTTGCGGGTGTTCGCTGGATTTGAGAATGTCTTTAACGGTAATCAAACCACATAGCTCGAACGCGGCATTTACCACCAACACGCGTTCGATGCGATGTTTGTGCATTAAAGCGCGGGCTTCTTCGCGGCTGGCATTTTCCAGCACGGTGACCAGTCGCTCACGCGGAGTCATAATATTTTGTATCGGTTGATCGAGGTTATTTTCAAAGCGCAAATCGCGATTAGTGACAATTCCGACAACTAGTTTGCCTTGCACCACAGGTAGGCCAGAAATTTTATGTTGCCGCGTAAGATTTAACACATCGCGCACGGTCATGTTCGGCGACACGGTAATCGGGTCTTTCACCACGCCACTTTCAAAACGCTTGACCTTGGATACTTCCAGTGCCTGCGCTTTGGCGGTCATGTTTTTATGTATGATACCGAGACCGCCTTCTTGCGCCAATGCAATGGCTAGACGCGCTTCGGTGACGGTGTCCATCGCGGCAGACAGCAGCGGAATGTTGAGTTTGATGTTGCGCGTGAGTTGCGTGCTTAAACTGACATCACGCGGCAGCACGTTGGAGTGCGCGGGGAGCAGCAAGACATCGTCAAAGGTTAAAGCTTTTTGAATGATACGCATGATATTCCAATCCCTGATAAAAACGATCACTGTGTTGGCTGCATCTTTGGCTTCTAGCCGTACTCAACTGTACTGTCGTCGTCGTCTCATCTTTGTCGCCTTGTGCTCCTTTTTATCAGAAGCTGGAATGCAGGCGAGCTAGCTAGTAATACAGCGAGGGGCGGGTACTGAGCCCCCCGCAAATTTGAAAATGGAGCGACAAAAAAAGGCTTCGGTGCGAGCGATTAATCTTGCGATTTACGCCCCATGACATACATCAAGCACTCATAAAATACTTCGCACCACTCCATGTCATTACCCTTGAGGGATTCCAATAATTTTTTGACCTCTGTGGGTGGCCAATTGGGGTTCAACGAAACCAGTTGTGCGATGTTGTGTACTTTCAGGAGCGGTTTTAATTGGTCGCCAATTTTGTTGATTTCTTTAAGCATCAACGCCAAATCCTTATCCGAATCAATCTCGGCCATTAAATTGCCGTACATTTTTGGATTTTGTTTGCTGTATTCGACGAACTGGGTCAGCAAATAAAAAAATTGTGATTTGTTATTCTCATTAATTAAATCACCCAACATAAAGGGCATGGGGATGAGCTCCAGCCAATAATATTGCAGCTTGGCGTTGCGATGTTTGATGATGCCCACATAGCCGTTACGCTCGGTGGCGTAGTGCATACAGTCAGCCATGATGAGCTTGTCCGAGCTGCGGGTAATAAAGCTTGCATCACCAATGACACTTGGTTTCACCAGAAAAAAACTCGGCACTTCATCGAGCAGTTTGCCGGAATTAACGTGCGTGCGGTAGTACGTGTTAAACAGTTTGAGTGCGAGGTCTTGATTGCGCTCAACGTTGTAGTAGTCAAGGTTAATGGCAGGCGCGACAGGCGCAGCCGGAACAGATAATTTTTCCATGTGCATGTAAACGGTTTACAAATTAGTTATGGGTTGTTTGTAATCGATCAGCCCTAGTATTTGGGGTATAAAAAGCATCGCACATTATGCCTCATAACAGCGCGATTTTGTATGGCAATTGTCAGGCGGCCAGTGCCTTGTCGACGCGCATCTGCAATGCTTCTTCAATATCCACCGCGACCACATGCGACACCCCCTGCTCTTGCATCGTCACCCCCACCAGTTGTTGTGCGAGTTCCATGGTAATTTTATTGTGGCTGATGAACACAAATTGTGTTTGCTCCGCCATGCGTTGAATAAGTTTGCATAGACGCTCGGTGTTGGTGTCGTCGAGTGGCGCATCCACTTCATCCAGCAAGCAAAATGGCGCGGGGTTCAGTTTGAAAAGTGAAAATACAAGGGCGATGGCAGTGAGGGCTTTTTCGCCGCCAGATAATAGGTGAATCGTGGAATTTTTTTTGCCCGGAGGCTGCGCCATCACTTGCACGCCACTGTCCAAAATTTCTTCACCGGTCAATACCAGCCGCGCTTCGCCGCCCGCAAAAAGTACCGGAAACATTTCGCCCAAATGCCGGTTTACTTCGTTGTAAGTCGCCATCAACAGCTCGCGCGATTCTTTGTCGATGCGGCGAATCGCGCTCTCCAACGTCTCCATTGCTTCCGTTAAATCTTGCACCTGCGCGGTTAAATACGTGCTGCGTTCTTGCGCGGTTTGCATCTCTTCCAGCGCAGCCAAATTCACAGCACCCAGTGCGGTGATGGCATCGTTCAGGCGCGTTAATTCATTTTGCAAGTCGGCGGGCTTGCTGTTGCCCTCACTTAAATGCGGCAGTAAGGTTGCTTCCTCCACGTCACCTAACTGTGCTGCCCATTGCTCAAACTGTAAGCGTGCTTCTTGTTCTTTTAGCGTTTGCTCGTTTACTTTTTCGCGGAGGGGGTGCAACTTATGTTCGCACGCCATACGCTCTTGTTCTAATGTATTCAAGCCGACGGTTGCTTGTTCCAGCGCATTGCGCGCCTCGGCCAAGTTTTTTTCGCGGTCTTGTCGCTGCGCTAGCGCGGCTTGCAAAAGCACTTTATCTGAGCTGCCGTCGGTTTGTGCCAACTCATTTTTACTGTTTAATAACGTCTGTTCTAGCTGCGCTAACATCATGCCGAGCTGCTGTAAATTTTGTGTTAAATCAGTAATTTTTTCGGTGCAGGTTTTGGCAAAAAAGCGCGCCTCTTGCAACTCTTGCTGCGCTCTTTGCATACGTTCGCGCTGCTGACGCAAAGCGGCATCGCGTGTCACCGCCTCTTGCCGCACTTGCTCGGCCTGAGATTCCTGCGTCGTCGTTTGCTCGCTCAATATTGTTAAACGCTCGGAGGCTTCCGCCCGTTGCCGTTGTTCGGACGCGACTTGGTCAGCCAACTCTTGCAGCTCTAAAGATATTTGCGCGGCGCGCTCGGAGCTGCGTTCTTGCGCTTGGGTTAATTTCAAAATCTGCACTTGTACGCCATGTTGACGTTGCTGCAAATCGCTGCCCGCAGCGCGTAAAGGGGTAACTTTACTTTCAATCGCGTGGAAATATTCTTCGGCTTGTGCTACTTGTTGTTTGCTGCGCTGCAATTCTGTGTGCTGCTGTTGTACGGTTTGTTGCAGTCGTTCAATTTCACGTTGCCGCGCTAACACGCCATGAACTTGGCTGTCTGGCGCGTGGAACAACACGCTGTGCGCGCCGACCAAATGTCCTTGCGGGGTGACCAGCCAAGCACCAACGGGTAAGCGATCGCGCAATTGCAAGGCGCGTTCCAAATTATCGGCAGTAAAAATCCCGCTCAACCAATCGGTGATCACCTGCTTTGCTCGCGCATCTTGGCAGCCTACAAAGCGCGCCAAAGGTGTCCATTCCAACCCATTTCCAGATGCAATAACAGGTGGTTCTTCTGCTGTAAAACTGTTCGATGGATCCGCATTCTGTGGCGCGGCAAACACCGCTAATTTTGCGGGTGGCGCATCGTTCCACGTGTTTACTTGCTGCAACGCAGGCACGGCCAACGCATTTAATCGTTCGCGCAGAACAGCTTCCAGCGCGTCTTCCCAGCCCGCATCAATGCTAATGGATTGCCACAAACGCGGATGTTGCTCTAATTGATATTGACGCAGCCATTGTTTTAAATTTTGATCGTTATCGACTTGTTTTTGCAATTGCTGCAACGCGGTTAAACGCGCTTCAACTTGCGCTAACTGCCGTTCTAATTCTTGAGTGGTAACGCGCTGAGCACGCCGTGCGGTATCCGCTTCGGGCAGTTGTGTTTGCAGTTGCGTTAACTGTTGCTGCTGGGTATTGCGCTCTGTTTCAATTTCCTGCAACTGTTGTTGCGCGTGCGCTAACGCATCATTGTCCGCAATCGGCAAGTTATCCCGCTCTAATAATAAGCGTGCGCGGCGCGTTTCCAGTTGCTGCACATTACGCTGCACATGCTCGCGCTGGGTATGGATTAACTGCTGTTGCTGCTGCAACACCAAGTGTTCGCGCTGCATGGCGTTATATTTCTCTTGCGCGGCACGCGCGGCTTCTTCGGCGGGGGGCAAATGTTTTGCTTCGATGTCGGCGCGATTTTCACAGGCTTCCACTTTATCGCCCGCTTCTTGTAACTGCGTTTGCCAATGCGCCAGCAGCGATTCCACACCTTGCAACTGCACGCGCTGCTGTTCTTTTTGCACCTCGCCGTGAGTCAACTGTTGTGTGAGGCGAGCACGCTGTTTTTCGAGATGTGCGATCTGCTGTTCCAGCCGTGCAACCTCGGCGTTGATGATGTACAAATCCCCTTGTCGGGCGTGCAGCGCGTCCGACAATTTATAATGTTCGTTACGTGCAGTTTCAAGCTGGCTGCCGATTTCATGCAGGCGTGCAGTTTGTGCTTCGAGCTCGACCTTGGTTTTTTCCACGGCCTGCGCATGGCGTGCGCGGCGCGTTTCGGCTTCGCGTTTATTGACGAGCCATAATAATTGTTGCGTGGTGTCGCGCTTTTTTTCCAGTTCGCGATATTGTTTGGCAACCTCGGCCTGCGCGGTTAAATGCGTAATTTGCTTGGTTAATTCTTGCAAAATATCGCCGACGCGCAGCAAGTTATCGCGTGTATCGGCGATGCGTAATTCAGTTTCGCGACGGCGATCCCTATATTTTGAAACGCCCGCCGCTTCTTCTAAAAACACGCGCAACTCTTCGGGTTTGGCTTCGATAATGCGCGAGATCATGCCCTGTTCGATAATCGCGTAAGCGCGTCCGCCCAAGCCCGTACCCAGAAAAATATCGGTCACATCTTTGCGTCGCACGTGCTGATTGTTGATGTAATAGTTGGAGTCGCCATCGCGCTGCAATACGCGCTTAACGGCAATCTCGGCATAGCTCGACCACTGGCCGATGGCCTTGCCCAGGCTGTTGTCAAAAATTAATTCGACACTGGCGCGTGACACCGGCTTGCGTTTGCTGGAGCCATTAAAAATCACGTCCTGCATTGATTCGCCGCGTAGCGCAGAGGCTCTGGATTCACCCAAGACCCAGCGCAACGCGTCGATCACATTCGATTTGCCGCAGCCGTTGGGACCGACGATGCCAACGATTTGTCCGGGCAACGCGATGTGGGTAGGATCAACGAAGGATTTGAATCCGGCGATTTTGATATGGGACAGGCGCAATTTATCTGGACAGAAATTAGGGTGGGATAACGATATAATCAGGCCATTCTAATATAATTTTGGCTTTTAGGCCGACCCACAAGGCATTGCAAAATGAACCCCTCATCTCCGAAAACACAACAGCCCAGCAATCAATCCATCGCACAGCCGAGCAAGGTGCTGGAAACTTTCCCTAATCCTGCGCCCAATCGCGACTACCATATTCACATGGAGATACCGGAATTTACCTGCCTGTGCCCAAAAACAGGCCAGCCGGATTTTGCCACGCTGGTGCTGGATTACATCGCCGATCAGCAATGTGTGGAGCTGAAAAGCCTCAAGCTGTACATGGTGTCGTTCCGTAATGAAGGCCACTTTCACGAAGATGTCAGCAACCGCATTTTGGATGATCTGGTCGCCGTCACTCAGCCGCGTTTTATGCGCCTGACCGCAAAATTTTATGTGCGCGGCGGAATTTTTACCAATGTCGTTGTTGAATTTCGCAAGCCCGGTTGGCAGCCTGTGCCGCTGATAAATTTGAGCCAGTTTGAAGGGCAG
>JANONT010000171.1:0-7520 GCA_031420955.1 Candidatus Nitrotoga sp.
CCAATTCACAGAAAGCTCAGGCTCTACCTCTGTACTTGTGCCCGTGTTGCCAATAATATCTTCCGTGCGCGGCGGCGCAAATCCGCGATGTACGCCCGCAAAATAAGTGGTGTGCGGGCTGGCTTGATAGGTGCCACCCAAACTAGGAATCCACTTTCCCAAAGTATCTTTGCCTGTTACAGCAGTCAGATTATTGGTGCGCGATGAGCGAATATTTTCATAGCGCAGTCCGGGCGTGACACTCAACTGTCCGAGCAGAATTCTATTCTGAGCAAAGGCTGAGTAAGCACTGGTTTCGCGTAAATTATTTTCGACGGTCGTACCCGTGCGCGCAGTGGGTGAAGCGCCATTGATCTGCTTGCGCTGCTGATTTTCAAAATGCACTTTGATGCCAGTTTCTAGTTCGCTACGCGCTCCTAACAAATCATAGGTCATTTTAAGGCGCGGCTCCACGCCCCAGTTGTAATAACTACGCAAACGCCCTTGCACGGAAGTGCCGGCATCAACATTAATCGCATTCCCTAGCAGCCTGGCAGCAGCAAAATTACTGGCTTGAGTATCCGTTGTGCCACTCGATTGCCGCCACCAATCGCGATCAAATTTGCTGTAATACACATTGGTCAACAACACAGTATCTGCGCCAAAATCCATCTCGTGCGTAGCCGAAAGCCCATTCCGTTTCGCCTCAAACTGATCATGTTTAAACGGGTTATAGCGTGCGCCAAAGTTTCTAAATTCCGCTTCGGTAATGCCGCTGTAGGTGTTTTGTGTGTCTTCTATTTGGTGGCTGACGCGCAAGGTCAGCGCCTGATTGCCGGATAATTCCAACACTTTTTTAATGTTTAGATCACTCACTTCAGCATGGCTGTTGTCGCGCGCGAGATTGCTTTGCTTGTGCATTACATCCAGCAACATGCCGCTGCCCCCTACCCGCGCTTTGGCGTTGAGATAATTCCGGTTGCCGCCAGCAACAAAAACACTGCCGCCAAATTGTTGCGGGGGAGTCGGGGTAATATAGTTAATCACCCCGCCTATGGTTTGCGGGCCAAAGCCAATTTGTCCCGCGCCCTTGAGCACTTCAATGCGCTCGTAGCGGTCAATCTGCGGATGATAGTAGCTGGCGTTATCGCCATAAGGGGCATAAGACAGCGGAATGCCGTCTTCGAGCAGCGTCACCTTAGTGGAGCGAGTAGGATTCAAGCCGCGAATGCCAATATTGGGACGCAAGCCTAGCCCTTCTTCATCGCGCGTATGCACACCAGAAATTTTTCGCAGTGCTTCGTTCACGGTAAACACGCGACTGGTCTCTAACGCTTCTTTTTCCAGAATTTCGCCGGAGCCGGGAATATTTTTCAACGCCTCCACCGAGCCAATCACATCAATTCTCGGCATGACGCGGTCTACTTCTTGTGCGAATAATGTCTGCGGCGTAAGTGTGCTGGCCACTGCGCCAGCAACCAGCAAGATGGATAACATGCGCGTCAATTGGAATGTTGTCAGCAAACACTTTTTTAATTTCGACTTCATCATTTCTATTTCTCCTTGTAGGTTTTATATAGGTGTTAAAAAATTGCTAAGGTGATTTTGGATCGGTAATAAAACCTATTTTTTTAATTCCCGCTTTTTGTGCCACGCTCATTACCTCTGCCACTTTTTGATAGCGCGTTTCCCGATCAGCGCGCAAATGCAATTCTGGCTGGGTCTTTTGCGCGGCGGCTTGCGCCAGCTTTGCCGATAATTCGGTATCGAATATGCGTAAATTATTCCAATGTAAAGCTCCGCTGGAATCTATTGCCAGCACAATGGTTTCGGGCTTCTCTGAATGGGCTTGCGCCGCCACTTGCGGCAAATCAATCTTGATCGACTGCGCCATCAAAGGTGTGGTGATAATAAAAATAACCAGCAATACCAACATCACGTCAATCAGCGGAATCATATTAATTTCCGCCAGCGGCTGTTGCCCATTAGCCTCTTCACCAAATGTCATCATGCAACCTCCGCGTGCTTGGCTGGAAAAGTGTCCGCGCTATGGCCAGTCACAAAATGGGGCGGGTTAATGCGCGCACCCGTGGTGAGATAGGCGTGCAAATCGTAAGCCCATGCGTCTAGGTGAGATAAATAAATACGGTTGCTGCGCACCAGCGCGTTATAACCCAGCACCGCAGGAATCGCGACGACCAAACCCGCTGCGGTCATGATTAATGCTTCTCCCAGGGGGCCAGCCACCGCATCTAAAGTATTTTGTCCGCGTGCACCGATGCTGATTAACGCATGATAAATCCCCCACACGGTGCCGAATAATCCTACGAATGGCGCGGTCCCCGCGATAGAGGCCAGCACCGTTAAGCCGGATTCTTGGCGCGTTGTTTCCAGCGCGATAGCACGTCGCAAAGCGCGTGTCACAAATTCACTCAGGGTCACGCCCTCTTCTTTATTACCTGATATATGCTGACGATAATATGTGCCCGCAGTGATGCCCTGCTGCGCCATGCGCGAAAATGAATCACCGCCCGCACTTTGTACCAAGTGTGCTGATGCAGCAGTGACTGAAGGGGCACTCCAAAAATTATCTGTCGCTAAAGCAATTAATTTTTGATTACGCCAGCGTTGCAAAAATTTGCTCAGCATTAAATACCAAGTGGCGATGGACATCACCAGCAGCAGCAGCATGACCGTCATAGACGCAGCATCTGCCCCAGCAAAAAAAATAGTTACACTTGCTTGCATTGCTTTACCTCTTCAAATAAAAATTAACGGGAACAATCACCCAAGACTCCACCGCTTGCTCGCCCTGTCGCGCAGGAACAAATCTCCATTGTTGCACCGCTGCCATCCCTGCTTGATCAAGCCGCGTATAGCCGCTGCTGGATTTAATTTCTACACGCATCGCATAACCTTCGGCATGTACCTGCACGCGCAAATAAACCGTACCCTCTTCGCGCAAACGTGATGACAACAATGGATAAGCTGGTGCTGGGTTACGCAGATAGTCAGCATCAAAACGCGCCGCCATTTGTGACTCTTGTGGCAACTGTGTCGTTTCGGCTTGGGTGGGTACATGTTTATCCTCTAAATTTTTAGCTTGCTCTGACACCACAGCCAATGAATCTGCCGTCAACGCAGGCACGAACTTTTTAGAAGTCGTATTTTGTGCGGCAGACAGAAGCGAACTTGCCTGCTGCTCACGCACCAACAAACTCACCATAATCGGGCTGGATACCTGTGTTAAACGAGTAGCCGAGGCGCGCTGCATAAGCCACGTTAATAAACCAACATGCAAAGCAACCACAACCAAAAACGTAATGGACTGCACGCCGAATATTCGATTCATTTTTAAATTCAACGATTGATCCTTTGCGCTGAAACTCAGTTGTTGATAATTGTTATTATTTGATAATTAAAATCGTTTGTCAATCTGTTTGATAATAACTCTCATTTGAAATGGAAAATAAAGTAACCCAACGACCTAGGTAACCTAGCGGGACGAAAATGATTGTTGCTGAACAAGGATGCCCGATACAGATGCGCGAATGCGCGCTTTAGGCGTAACTGCGTTGAGGGGGAAGGCGATAGTTAAATTATAGTTGAGTCCTTTACCTTGACGCTCGCCCCATCCGTCGACTAACATCATGATAATACTCAGCCTCAAATTGGTAGCAACGCATGACATCCAATAAACGATTTCTTCTAGTATTTTTTAGCTGCCTCATACCGATACTGGTGGCGCGTGTAGCTGAGGGTGCTACAACATCGCCCGTAGTGGCATCGCAAAGCCAAATCGCACTCAGCACCACAAGCGATGCGCCTCCCGCACAGCATGCTGAATTTACTTCCGACTTGGCAGCGGAGCTTTTTGCTGCACCCGTTGCCCCCGCCGCACCCATCCAGCCTGCAATATTCAGCTCGCCTGCCGCGATTGACATGCCTTCGGAGAGTCTGCCGCAGACCTTCTCCGATACGCCCGCGCAAACCGAGATAGACGTATGGCAACGCATTCGCCAAGGCTATGCCATGCAAAATTTTAATAGCCCGCTCATACGCCACCATGAAAAATGGTATGCCAGCCGCCCAGACTATATCCAGCGCATGACTGAGCGTGGACGGCTGTACTTACACTTTATCGTTGAGGAAGTGGAACGACGCGGCATGCCTATGGAAATCGCGCTGCTGCCGATGATAGAACGCGCGTTTTATCCTGGCGCGTATTCCACCGCCCGCGCTTCGGGCATTTGGCAATTTATCCCGTCTACAGGCAAGAAATTCGGCATGGAGCAAAATTGGTGGTATGACGGTAGACGCGATGTAGTGAGTGCGACCAATGGTGCACTCGATTATTTGCAAAGCCTGCACAACATGTTTGGTGATTGGCAGCTTGCCTTGGCTGCCTATAATTGGGGTGAAGGTGCGGTCAGACGTGCACAGGCAAAAAATCGCAAATTAAAACGCCCGACCAACTATGCCAGCTTAACCCTGCCCAAAGAAACACGCCATTACTTGCCCAAGCTGTACGCGATCAAAAATATCATCACCGACCCCGCACAATATAATATATCGCTCCCACCTATCCCAGATGAGCCTTATTTTGCCGTGGTCACCACCGATCAACATATTGACGTAGAGCTGGCGGCAAAATTTGCAGATGTCACGCTGGAAGAATTCCGCGCGCTCAATCCCGCGCACAACCGCCCCGTTATTTTGCAAGAGCACGCTGAAGTTATTTTGCTGCCTGTGCAAAAAATAGAAATTTTTCGCAATAATCTCGCCAGCCATAGCCTGCCCCTCGTCACCTGGCAAGCTTACAAAAGCAAAAAGGGGGAACGCCTAGATCAGCTCGCAGAACGATTCGCCTTGCCGCTGGATGAATTGCGCTCGATTAATGGCCTGCCACGTCACGCTAAACTCAGCAACGGCCAGGCTCTGCTCGTGCCGCTAAACGGGGAAGAACCTGCCGGCAAATTTGAAGTATTTAATGCGCACGTCAAACCGTTTGACCAGCTACTAGCCAATGCCATTCAACATACCGTGCGCCATGGTGACACCATGAGCGGCATCGCACACCGCTATCGGGTCGGCCTAAGGAATTTACAAAGCTGGAATAAAGGCGTGAGAATTTTGCGCCCCGGCCAACGCATATATGTAGTGCAACCCAACAAAACGCGCACTATTACACGCACCAATACTGCTTCTGCAAAATCTCCGCGTACCAACACCAAACGCTTCTAGGGTGCATCTAACAATCCAACTTCCGTCACGCTATCTTAGGGATGCCCTTTAGTTTCTATACATAGCGACAGAAATCGTAGCGAGCGGTTTGGGTGTGGGAGAGGCCAGCGCACAGCGACCGGAGCATACATGTCAGTATGTGAGGATCGCGAGCACTGCCCGACCCCGCACCAGAATCGCGTAGTAGATTTATGCCGCTATGTAAGAAAGCAATGCACCTGCCGCGTCTCGCTCACTTGCGTCGCTTCAGGATAATTCACTCGGCATATCTCCATCGCATGGGGGCATCGCGGATGAAAATAACAACCTTGCGGCGGGTTAATGGCTGAGGGCATCTCGCCTGCCAAATTTAATACTGCCAGATTTAATACCTCCACCCCCAGTCCATCAATGCGCGGCACAGCGGCCAGCAAAGCCTGCGTGTACGGATGACGCGGGGCGTGCATCACTTCACTTACCGTGCCGCGTTCTACAATGCGCCCCAAATACATCACGCATACTTCGTGCGCCAAATATTCCACCACGGCTAAATTGTGCGAGATAAATAAATAGCTCAAGCCTAATTCTTGCTGCAATGTTTTCAGCAGATTTAAAATCTGCGCCTGCACCGACACATCTAACGCGCTGGTCGGCTCATCGCAAATCAGCAAACTGGGGTTCACCGCCAGCGCACGCGCAATGGCAATGCGCTGCCGCTGCCCACCAGAAAACTCATGGGGATAACGCCACTTGGAGGTTTGTGCAAGACCAACTTGATCCAACAATTCATCTATGCGCTGTTGTCGCGCCACGCTGTTTGCACCAATCTCCAGCGCGTCCATGCCCTCTTGTAAAATTTCTGCGACGCGCATTTTTGGGTTGAGCGAAGCATACGGATCTTGAAAAACCATTTGCATTCCGGCTCGTTGCGCGCGTAATTGCCGCACCCCTAAACCGATTAAATCATTCCCCGCAAAACGTACTTGCCCCGCTGTGGGTTGCACCAGTTGCAAAATTGCCTTGCCGACCGTGGTCTTGCCACAGCCCGATTCCCCAACCAGAGCCACTGTGCGCCCCGCTGGTATATTGAGCGATAAACCATCCACCGCTTTCACATACCCTACCGTGCGCTGCAATATGCCTTTATGGATAGGAAAATGCACGCGCAAATCTTCCACTTGTAGCAGCGTTTGAGAATCGCTGAACGACGAGGATTTCTCCCTGTTCGCTGCCCCCTTCTCCTTGCCTTCTTCTCCCTTCACACTGCTCTGTGCATCTACATCGGCACTATAAAGATGGCAACGCACTCCCTGACCACTTGGTAATGTTGTCCACGCAGGAGTCTCCGCATGACACACAGCCCAAGCGTGATCGCAACGCGGCGCAAAAAGGCAGCCCACTCGCGCCGCCCCGAGCGCGGGCACGTTTCCGGGAATAGCTGCCAGTGGCTGAGTTGCTCCATCCGCATTACTTCGGTCAACACGTGGCAGCGCGGCAAATAATTTTTGGGTATAAGGATGCGCGGGGTGGGCGAACAATTGTGCGCGGGATGCCTGCTCGATAATTTGCCCGGCATACATCACCGCCACCTGGTGTGCCATTTGCGCGACCACACCCAAGTCGTGCGTGATGAGCAGCATCGCCATCTGATTTTTTTGCTGCGTGTCGCGCAGCAGCTGCAAAACCTGCGCTTGTATCGTGACATCCAGCGCGGTGGTCGGCTCATCGGCGATCAGCAATTTAGGCTGGCCGGCAAGTGCCATCGCAATCATCACACGCTGCTTCATGCCGCCGGAAAGTTGAAAGGGATAAGCGCGCAAACGACGCTGCACATCGGACAAACCCACCTGCTCTAACAGCTCTGTGCTGCGCGCCTCGGCCACCGCACCGTGCATGTTTTGATGCAAAGCCAACGACTCGGCAATTTGCGCGCCGATAGTCATCACCGGATTTAAACTCAAGCCCGGCTCCTGAAAAATCATCGCCATTTGCCCGCCGCGAATGGATCGCATATCGCGTTCCGGCAAAGCCAAAATATCCTGCCCATCGAGTTGCACATCACCTTGCGCGATGCTAATTCCATCGGGCAACAAACGCATCAGCGACAACGCGGTCATGGATTTTCCACAGCCCGATTCACCCAACAATGCAAAAGTTTCGCCCGCCGCAATGTCGAATGAAATGTCATCCACAATGGCCGCGCCCGTGTGCAACGTGGTGCGTAAAGATTTAACTGCCAATAATTTATTCACAGCAATTTACTCACAAAAATTTATTCACCGTAATTGATTCATGTGTGTCTACTCGGTTCGATGCTA
>JANONT010000172.1:0-8793 GCA_031420955.1 Candidatus Nitrotoga sp.
CTGGCGACTGGGTCTAACCCTTTCATTCTGCCTGTGCTGGGCAAAGATTTACAAGGCGTGATTTGCTATCGCGATATTCAAGATACCAACGCGATGATAGATGCCGCTACAAAATACAAACACGCGGTGGTCATCGGTGGCGGACTCCTGGGGCTGGAAGCAGCCAATGGTCTGGCTCTGCGCGGTATGGATGTCACGGTGGTACACATCATGCCGTGGTTGATGGAGCGGCAATTAGATAAAAATTCTGCATACATGTTGCAGGCATCGTTGGAAGCAAAAGGCTTAAAGTTTCTGCTGGAAAAACATACGCAAGAATTAGTGGGTGACGCGCAGGGTCGCGTTGCCGCAATTAAATTTAAAGATGGTAGCGGGCTGCCCGCTGATTTAGTGGTGATGGCTGTCGGCATACGCCCCAATTCGACACTGGCAGAGTCGGCTGGCATCCATTGCAATCGCGGCATTGTAGTAAATGACACCATGCAAACTTACGACCCCAGCATTTATGCGGTGGGCGAATGTGTGTCGCATCGCGGCACGGCTTATGGGTTGGTCGCGCCGCTGTTTGATATGGCTAAGGTGTGCGCTAATCATCTGGCGCGCATGGGCATCGCGCGCTATCAAGGATCGGTCACCTCGACCAAACTCAAGGTCACAGGGGTAGATTTATTTTCGGCGGGCGACTTTACCGGAAACGAACACACTGAAGAAATTGTGCTGCACGATGCCTCCGGTGGCGTGTACAAAAAACTGGTAGTGAAAGATGACAAACTGATTGGCGCAGTGATGTATGGCGATACTACGGATGGCTCATGGTATTTTCAAATGATTCGCGATGGTAAAAATATTTCTGAAATTCGCGATCACATAATGTTCGGGCAATCGCATTTAGGCAACACCGGACATCAAGGCCAGAGCAGCGCGGCAGCCATGCCAGACACCATGGAGGTGTGTGGCTGTAATGGTGTATGCAAAGGCACAATCGTGAAAGCGATCAAAGAAAAAGGCTTGTTCTCGCTGGAAGACGTGCGTAAACAAACCAAGGCTTCTGCATCCTGCGGCTCTTGTACTGGGCTGGTCGAACAGATTCTGGCCTCGACTGTGGGCGGCGCGTACACACCCACCTTGAGCGCGACCAAACCGATGTGTGGTTGCACCGATCTGACCCACGAGCAGGTACGCAAACAAATTACTGAGCAAACACTCATCAGCATTCCACAAGTGATGAAAGCGCTGCAATGGAACACGCCGAACGGCTGCGCGAGTTGTCGTCCCGGCTTGAATTACTACGTGTTGTGCGCACATCCGCGCATCGCAAAAGATGATCCGCAATCGCGTTATATCAACGAACGCGCGCACGCCAACATCCAAAAAGATGGCACGTTCTCGGTTGTGCCGCGCATGTTTGGCGGCGTGACCACGGCCAAAGATTTGCGCCGCATCGCCGACGTGGCGGATAAATACAACATTCCCACGGTCAAGGTGACGGGCGGACAGCGCATCGATTTATTTGGCGTTAAAAAAGAAGATTTACCCAAAGTATGGGCAGACTTGGACATGCCTTCCGGGCACGCTTACGCCAAGGCATTACGCACCGTGAAAACCTGCGTGGGCAGCGAATGGTGCCGATTTGGCGTGCAGGATTCCACGCAGATGGGCATTGATCTGGAAAAAATGCTGTGGAAAATGTATGCCCCGCACAAGGTCAAAATCGCGGTCTCTGGCTGTCCGCGTAATTGCGCCGAATCGGGCATTAAAGACGTGGGCGTAATCGGTGTGGAGTCCGGCTGGGAAATTTATGTGGCGGGTAACGGTGGCATCAAAACCGAAGTTGCACAATTTTTAGTCAAGGTAAAAACGCCTGAAGAAGTAATGGAATATTCGGCTGCATTCCTACAACTTTACCGTGAAGAAGCACGCTATCTGGATCGCACCGTGCATTATGTCGAGCGGGTCGGGTTGGAGTACGTCAAGCAGCGCGTGGTTGCCGATGCGGCGAATCGCAAAGCGTTGTACGAGCGGCTGCTGTACACCATGGCGGATACGGTTGACCCGTGGAAAAAAGAGAATGTGGATTTGCGCGAGTTTGAACCATTGTCGATTTAAGCACAGACAGTTTCATTTAATGGCGTTACACCTAGCACACTTGATTAATTACCTAGCACATTTGATTAAAAGGAATCTGAATGATGAACAACTGGCACAAGGTCTCAACCGTAGCAGACATCCCCGTTTTGGGTTCACGTGTGGTAACTACCCGCGAAGGCAACATCGCATTATTTAAAACTGCCGAGCATGAGATTTTCGCACTGCTGGATAAATGTCCGCACAAAGGTGGGCCCCTTTCACAAGGCATCGTGTTCGGCAAAAAAGTGGCGTGCCCGTTGCACAATTGGAACATCTGCTTGGATGACGGCAATGCAGTCGCGCCAGATGTGGGCTGTGCGCGCTCCTTTCCGGTGAAAGTAGAGGGGGATACCGTGTTCCTCTCGCTCACTTAACGCACCAAAGTGGAGCGTGAATTGTGCGTGGGCAAACATCCAGCTTAATGAAATGTTTGCTTAAACACATGTAGTTAAATTATTTTTTGATTGTGGCACAGAGATTGCTAAATCTATTGCGTTACTCCCTGTGCAACTTTCATTCGAGGTAAACCATGTCAACCAGTTTTTGGAAAGCGGGCCACAAGCCCACCCTTTTTTCTGCCTTTTTATATTTCGATTTGAGCTTTATGGTATGGGTGGTGTTGGGCCCCTTAGCCGTACAAATCGCGGCAGATTTACAACTCACACCCGCGCAAAAAGGCATGATGGTCGCTACGCCCATTTTGTCTGGCGCATTGTTGCGAATTGTTATGGGCGTGCTGGTCGATCATCTCAAACCTAAACTCGCCGGAATAATCGGGCAAGTGATTTTGTTGATAGCCTTGCTGGTGGCATGGTTGCATGGCATACACACTTATCAGCAAGTGTTAATGTTGGGCGTGTTTTTAGGTGTGGCTGGGGCATCGTTTGCGGTTGCATTACCGTTGGCCTCACGCTGGTATCCGCCAGAACACCAAGGCACGGCACTCGGCATCGCTGGCGCGGGCAACTCCGGCACGGTGCTGGCAGCCTTGTTCGCACCCGGCCTCGCGTTAATCTACGGCTGGAATAATGTGTTCGGATTAGCGTTAATTCCACTTTCAATTGCGCTGGTTATTTACACCATCTTCGCCAAAGACAGCCCAGAATGCCCACCCAGCAAGTCCCTACACCACTACTTAAAAGTATTAGCCGACAAAGACACTTGGTGGTTTATGTTATTTTACAGCGTGACTTTTGGCGGCTTCGTCGGCATGGCTTCTTCGCTCACTTTATATTTCCATGACCAATACGCGCTCTCGCCTGTAATGGCGGGCTACTTCACTGCGGCCTGTGTCTGTGCTGGCTCGCTGGTGCGCCCCATCGGCGGCAACGTAGCGGATAGAATAGGCGGCATACGCACCTTGCAATATATGTATTTATTGGCCGCGATATTTTTATTCACACTGAGTTTAGGCTTACAAAGTGCTTATGCAGCATTGACCGTAACCGTGTGTGCGATGCTGGCACTGGGCATGGGTAACGGCGCGGTGTTCCAACTTATTCCACAACGCTTTCGCAAAGAAATTGGCGTGATGACCGGCTTGGTCGGCATGGCTGGCGGTGTGGGCGGATTTTATCTGGCAGCCAGTCTTGGATATTCAAAACAACTCAGCGGCAGTTACCAAGTCGGGCTGATGATATTCTCCGCGCTGGCTATCGTTGCGATGCTGGGCTTGCTCAGCGTGAAAAAACGCTGGCGCACGACGTGGGGATCGGCCACCGTCACCACCGCGCGCATTTAAATTCACATAAATAATTTATGGCTCTGCAAATTGAAATCGGCCAAGCCACCGCAACGGGTCTGCGTGAGCGCAATGAAGATTACTTTGGCGCGGTAACGCCGGACGCGGAATTGCTGGCCACGAAAGGCGCGTTATTGGCGGTGGCGGACGGTGTGGGTGGCAACGCCGGTGGGCGCGAGGCCGCCGAGATGACGGTGCGCGGCTTGCTCACCGACTATTACGCTACGCCGGAAACCTGGGGCGCATCCACCGCGCTGGATAAAGTGCTGACCGCGCTGAATCGCTGGGTGCAATCGCATGCGGGGCGACATCGCGATATGGCTGGCATGGCCACCACGCTTTCTGTGCTGGTGCTACGCGGCACGCACTACACCTTGGCGCATATTGGCGACAGCCGCATCTATCGGCTGCGCGATGGGCAACTGCAGCAGCTCACCACTGATCACGTATGGGATAGACCGGACATGAAGCACGTCCTGAAGCGCGCTATCGGTTTGGATGAGCAATTGCAAATGGATTATGCCGAAGGCGAGCTGCGCGCCGATGATGTGTTCGCCATCATGACCGACGGCGTGTGGGAACCCTTGGGTCAAAAAATTCTGCACGAAATTTTGCAGCTTTATCACAATCCACAAATGGCTGCGGATGATTTAGTCAAGCGCGCCTTGGCGCAGGGTGGGCAAGATAATGCGACGGTGCAAGTGATCCGCATTATGCAACTGGGGCGTGAAAATTTGGCGGACATGATGTCTGAAGCACGCCGTTTAAGCTTGCCACCCCGACTCAAAATAGGCGCGCAACTAGATGATTTTGAAGTGCTGGAATTACTACACGAATCACGCGCCAGCTTGTTATACCGCGTTAAAAATTTACTGAATGGCCAAATATGCGTGCTCAAAACATTGCAGCCGCAATTGGCCGACGACGCGGAAAGTTGCAATGGCCTAGTCAACGAAGAATGGCTAGGACGGCGCGTGGTATCGCATTACTTCACCCAAGTTTTGCCCATTCCGCCCGAACGCCGTAGCTGTTTGTATTACGTGATGAGCTGGCATGTCGGCGCAACCTTGCAACATAAACTCGACACAGGCCAGCATTTTTCGGTAGCCGATGTGGCCAGCATTGGCCTGCGTTTAGTTAAAGGATTAGCCGCACTACATAGACTAAACATCGTACATCGCGACATAAAACCCGCTAATTTACATCTGGGTGATGACGGTAAATTACGCATTCTAGATTTAGGGGTCGCGCTCAACGCTAATACCCACAACGCACTTGCGCTCGGCAATCCTGGCACACCCAGCTTCATGGCGCCGGAGCTATTCGCAGGTGCGGTAGCGGATGTCCAGTGCGACTTATATGCCGCCGGGGTTACACTTTATTATTTGCTAACCCGACGCTATCCTTATGGTGAAATTGAGCCTTTCCAACGCCCGCGCTTTGGTAACCCGATCTCGCCCACGCGTTATCGCCCGGACGTGCCACAATGGCTAGAAAATATTGTGTTGAAAGCGATAGCACATGACCGTAACATACGTTTTGAAACAGCCGAAGAAATGCTGCTGGCACTCGAAGTCGGCGAGCGTAAACCTTTGTTGCCGCCGCCCAGAACATCGCTGATAGAGCGCAACCCTGTGCTGTTATGGCAATGGCTTGCGGTGTTCTCTCTGTTGCTTAATTTGCTGTTGATTTATTTTTTGGTGGTTTCATAATGCCCGCTTTTAAATCTCCACCTTGGTGTAAAAATATATCGTGGAAAATTTTCATAAGTTGCAAGACTCTTTCGGCAGAAAAATAAATTATCTGCGCCTGTCGGTCACAGATCGTTGCGATTTTCGTTGCACCTATTGCATGTCCGAAAAGATGGAATTTTTGCCACGCAGCGAAATACTTTCGCTGGAAGAATGTCTGCGTGTCGCACAAACTTTTATCGGTTTAGGAGTTAATAAAATTCGTCTGACGGGTGGCGAGCCGCTGGTTAGAAAAAATTTACCTTGGCTGGCCGCACGCATTGCAGAGACAGTCGGCTTGCGCGAACTGGTGTTGACTACTAACGGCTCGCAGCTCGCGCAATTTGCCCAACCGCTGGCGCAGGCAGGCGTGCATCGCATCAACATCAGCCTAGATAGTTTGCGCACTGACACTTTTCAAAAAATAACGCGCACGGGCGATTTGCAAAAAGTATTGAGCGGCGTGGATGCCGCGATTGATGCCTTCGGTGGAAAAAATATCAAACTGAACGCCGTGCTGCTGCGTGACCTCAATCATCTTGAGCTACCTGCTCTGGTGCAATTTGCCGTCGCCCGCAAAATTAACATCAGCTTCATCGAACAAATGCCACTGGGCGAAAGCGGGCATGATTACGCCCGCTCTTTTTATAGCAGCTTAGATGCACTCGCTCAACTGAAGCAGCATTATGAATTAATCCCCAGTGTCGAAAATTCTGGCGGCCCCGCGCGTTATTGGCAAGTCAGCGGGCACGCCACGCGGCTAGGATTTATTTCGCCGCATTCGCAAAATTTTTGCAGCAATTGCAACCGTATGCGTGTCACCGCACGCGGCGAATTATTTCCTTGTTTAGGCAACGAAGGCATGGTCGATTTACTGCCCACGCTACGCGCCCAAAACGATGGCGAGTTGCACAATTTAATCATGCAAGCCACCGCCGACAAACCTGAAGCGCACGAGTTTGATGTCACGCAAAGTAAGCCGCGCATCATTCGATTTATGTCGCGCACGGGTGGGTAGTGATGCCGATTACCACCGTGGTTTTGGCGGGCGGTGCAGCCACGCGCATGGGTGGCGATAAGGGTTTGCAACTGTTACATGGTCGCGCACTGCTCGATTGGGTGTTAGATAACGCGCGTCCGCACAGCGCGGAAATTTTGCTTAACGTAAACTCCGGCAATAAAAATTATTTGCGCACGGGCTGTCGCATTATTCGTGACATGCAAAATAATGTCGGCCCGCTGGCTGGCTTGCAAGCTGCTTTCCATCACTCGCAACAGGAATGGATAGCCAGCGTGCCGTGCGATACGCCTTTTTTACCGGATGATTTGCTGCCAAAATTATTCGCCGTGCTGCAACATAATTCTGCCGAAGCGGCAGTGGCAGTAGAAGGTGGACAGCAGCATCCAACCATCGCGCTATATCGGAAAAACGTGGCAGAAAAATTGAATGTTTTTTTAGAATCCGGGCAACGCAAATTGGGTGATTGGTTAAACACCTTGCACGTTAGCGAAGTACAATTCGATAGTGCTCAAGTCTTTCTCAACCTCAACTCCACCCAAGATTTGCTGCACGCCAATCAAGCCCCCTCGCCTCTCACATTTAATAAATCGCAATCCCATTTATAATTTAACGAAATCAAGTTGCTCCCTCACCCCCGCTGCGCGCTCCCTCCGGGAGAAGGGTTGGGATGAGGGAACAAGATTGAGCGTTTAATAAAACACCACCCCTAAAATCATGTCCTCTAAAATTCGCATCGGCTTAGTTTCCATCAGTGATCGCGCCAGCAGCGGGGTCTATCAGGACGCAGGCTTGCCCGCATTAGAAGAATGGTTCACGCGCGCACTGCTCAGCCCGTGGCAATCCATTACAAAATTAATTCCTGACGAGCAAGCACTCATCGAAGCCACCTTAATTGAATTAGCCGACATCGAGCATTGCGGTTTAATTTTAACCACTGGCGGCACTGGCCCCGCGCCGCGCGATGTCACCCCAGAAGCGACGCTGGCGGTAGCACATAAAGTATTGCCCGGCTTCGGCGAACAAATGCGCGCGGTGAGTTTGAAATATGTGCCGACCGCTATTTTGTCGCGCCAAGTGGGCGTAATACGCGGGCAATCTTTAATCATCAACCTGCCGGGGCAACCGAAAGCAATCAAAGAAACGCTAGATGGCATATTCGCCGCCGTGCCATATTGCATAGACCTCATCGGCGGGGCTTATATTGAAACTCACCCCGATGTGATAACTGCTTTTCGCCCTAAGTCAGCGCGGCGTTAAACATAGTGGTGTAGAGCCTCGCCATTGACCTGCAAGCGCAGGGCATTACTGCGGTGGTGTTGCATCCGGGCTGGGTAAAAATAGATTTAGGCGGCGCGAACGCGCTTATTTCTGCTGAGCAAAGTGTGTCGGGTATGCGGAAAGTAATCAGCCGTCTTGCGACGGCGGATTCAGAGAAATTTTTCGCTTACGACGGGAAGGATGTTCCGTAGTAAAAGTCACTTATCTGCAAGGCGTAAAAAATCGCGAGTGATGTTGTGATCACCTGCGCGGAGGCTTAATAAAACTACGGCAATATGGTGATAGTGTTAACACCGCCAACCGTGCTCACATTAAAGCCACCACCCGCTCCATCTAAAAGCACTGCCGCAAGCTGCACGCCAATATTAGCACTGCTATCAAAGAACAGCATGGTATCCGCGCCATTCGGATCAACTCTAAAAAACACGCCACGCGTATCGTTACCGCGCACCAGCGCGAAGGTATTGACAGCTGTCAGGCCATTAACATTGAAGCCATTCGCCGCTGCCTGAGCCAGCCCGCCATTCAAAATAATGGTGTCCTGGGCATCTAAATCCACAATGCGCTCGTACATCATATCGATACCATTGGGTATCAAGGGCGTAAAGCGGAAATCTCCATTGTCGCTACCCACAATCGCTACGGCATCTCCCCGATTGAAGATAAAGGTATCTGCGCCCAGCCCGCCAGATAGCGTATCCCCCCCCGTTCCGCCCGTAATGGTGTCGTTGCCTAAACCACCAAAAATAAAATCGCCAAGTGGGTTAGGTGCACCCGCGTTGACGGTAGTGTTGGAGCCCGTAATAATGTCATTACCCGCATTGCCAAAAATCGTAGCTGCTACAGGCACGGTGAGACTGTTGTTAATTGCATGAACATTGAGCGTGTTATGCCGT
>JANONT010000173.1:0-5767 GCA_031420955.1 Candidatus Nitrotoga sp.
CGCAGGTGCAAAGCCCCCTTCATCCCCCACCGTGGTGCTCAAATTGCGGTGATGCAAAATATTTTTTAGATGATGAAATATTTCCGCGCCGCAGCGCAAGGCTTCGCGAAAAGTTTGGCTGCCGATGGGGATAATCATAAACTCTTGAATGTCTGCCCCGCCCGTGGCGTGTGCGCCACCGTTGATAATATTCATCATCGGCACGGGCATGGCCATGCCTGCTGCGCCGCCCAGATAGCGATATAAAGGTAGGCCAGACTCTTCCGCTGCCGCTTTCGCCACCGCCATTGATACGGCGAGAATTGCGTTTGCGCCAAGGCGCGATTTGTTTTCCGTGCCATCCAGATCAATCATGGCTTTATCGATAAACGCTTGCTCGGAAGCATCCAGTCCAATAATCGTTTCGGCGATTTCGGTGTTTACATTTTCTACCGCTTTCAACACGCCCTTGCCTAGGTAACGCTGCTTGTCGCCATCGCGCAACTCCACCGCCTCCTTGGTTCCGGTCGATGCGCCAGAAGGCACGGCAGCGCGCCCCATGACCCCCGATTCCAACAACACATCTGCTTCAACAGTAGGATTGCCACGGGAATCTAAAATTTCACGGGCGATAATATCAACGATTGCACTCATTTTTTTCCTTCTTCTCTTTGTTTTAATAACTACATAATCTTCGCCAGATCAAGGCGAGGCACGCCTACTCTATACGTTTTTCAAATCTATTTTTTCTTCAATCAACCCCTGCCGCTTAACAGCCTCATCTAATATTTTTAATGTTTGCAACAAGGCTTTTAAATGTCCCAGCGGAAAAGCATTCGGGCCATCGGACATAGCCTTGGCCGGATTGGGATGCGTTTCCATAAATATACCCGCGATGCCCACCGCTACTGCCGCACGCGCCAACACCGGCACAAATTCGCGCTGCCCGCCGCTGACCGTACCCTGCCCGCCGGGCAGTTGCACCGAGTGCGTCGCATCAAACACCACTGGGCAAGCAGTGTTACGCATCACCGCCAGCGAACGCATGTCCGACACTAAATTGTTGTAGCCGAATGACGCACCACGCTCGCACACCATAATGTTATCCACACCGCTGGCTTCACGGGCTTTAGCCACCACATGCTGCATATCCCACGGCGATAGGAATTGCCCTTTTTTAATATTGACGGGTTTACCGCAGCGCGCCACGGCATGAATAAAATCAGTTTGGCGGCACAAAAAAGCGGGCGTTTGCAACACATCCACCACGGCGGCCACAGCAGAAATTTCTTCGATGCTATGCACATCAGTCAGCACCGGCACACCGATTTGCGACTTCACTTTATCTAAAATTTTCAAGCCCGCATCGATGCCAAAACCGCGAAAAGATTTACCAGAACTGCGGTTGGCCTTGTCGTATGACGATTTATAAATGAATGGAATGCCGAGCGCGACGCAGATTTCTTTGATCTGCCCAGCCGTGTCCAGTGCCATTTGCTCGGACTCGATCACGCACGGACCGGCAATTAAAAATAGCGGCTGATCTAAGCCTGCTTCAAAATTACATAGTTTCAAGTGGTCACCTTTTGCTTCGTTGCTGCTGATTTTTTGGGCGTTGCCTGCTTGGCGGGTGCAGCGCGATGCTGCCGCACAATCGCTTCCACAAAGGCATTGAACAACGGATGCCCGACCCTTGGCGTGGAAGTAAACTCTGGGTGAAATTGCACACCAACAAACCACGGATGCACGGTTTGCGGCAGCTCCATCATCTCTGGCAGACTCTCGCTCGGCGTGCGCGCGGCGATTATCAACCCAGCCTTTTCCAGCGCGGGCACGTAATAATTATTCACTTCGTAACGATGCCGATGACGCTCGTTGACCTCTGCACCGTAAATACTGGCCGCTAAGGTATCCGATTTTATCGGGCAACGCTGCGCGCCCAAACGCATGGTGCCGCCTTTATCCGAGCCTGCCGTGCGTACCTCAGCCTTGCCATCTTGATTACGCCATTCGGTGATTAACGCGACTACCGGATGCGTGGTCTCTGGATTAAATTCGGTGCTGTTAGCATCCGCCATACTCGCCATGCTGCGTGCATATTCGATCACCGCTAACTGCATCCCCAAACAAATGCCGAGGTAGGGTAGTTTATTTTCGCGGGCGTAACGTATGGCGGTAATTTTGCCTTCTGTGCCGCGCTTACCAAAACCGCCTGGCACAAGGATCGCATCTAATTTCTCCAAGCCACTCGTGCCGTTGGCCTCAATCGCTTCGGAATCAATGTACTCAATATTCACCCGCGTGGAGGTGTGTATTCCGGCATGACGCAAAGCTTCGATCAACGATTTATACGACTCGGTCAGCTCCATATATTTGCCGACCATGCCGATGGTAACCTCAAATTTTGGGTGCTCCATCGCATGGACTAATTTAATCCACGCGGATAAATCAGCGGGCGGCAGGGTTAATCCCAACTCCTCACAAACAATGCGATCCAAGCCTTGCTCATGCAACATTTGCGGAATTTTATAAATACTATCGACATCTGAAACAGAAATAACCGCCTCTGGGCGCACGTTGGAAAATAGTGAAATCTTCTCCAACTCTTCTGCGGAAATCGTGCGGTCTGCACGGCATAATAACGCAGTGGGGAATATGCCAATCTCGCGTAATTTTTGAACACTGTGTTGGGTAGGTTTGGTTTTAAGCTCGCCTGCCGTGGCGATATACGGCACCAAAGTCAGATGCACATAAGCGGTGCTGTTGCGGCCTCGACGCAGCCCCATTTGGCGCACGGCTTCCAAAAAAGGCAGCGATTCTATATCGCCCACCGTGCCGCCAATTTCAACAATCGCCACGTCCGCTTTACCTTCGTATGAGGCAGCGGCACCCCGTTCGATGAACGCTTGAATTTCGTTGGTGATGTGCGGGATAACTTGCACTGTCTTGCCCAGATATTCGCCGCGCCGCTCTTTGCGAATGACGCTTTCGTAAATCTGCCCCGTAGTGAAATTGTTGCTCTTACGCATCTTGGCCGAAACAAAACGCTCGTAGTGGCCGAGATCCAAATCAGTCTCCGCGCCGTCTTCTGTGACGAACACTTCGCCGTGCTGAAACGGGCTCATCGTGCCGGGATCAACGTTGATATAGGGATCAAGTTTCAGGAGCGTTACTTTCAGGCCGCGCGATTCCAGAATCGCCGCGAGTGATGCCGCAGCAATCCCCTTGCCCAAGGATGACACGACTCCGCCGGTAATAAAAATGTACTTAATCATGGGGCGCAATGATACCGTAAAAGCATAGTGCCCTCAAAGTTATGTCTCCCGCCAACGCATATTGCCCGTGACGCTGCGCGCTGGCTCAGGCTAAAATGAGCCGTCTCAAAAATCCATGACCGTAAGCTTCATGGGGATTCCTAAAAATTCAAATTGCAAGCTAGACAAGGCGCAAGCATAAAATTGTGCCGCCGCATATGTTTTATATGTGAGGCCCTATTTTATGCGAGCAACACAGTATGGCAAAGTAAGTTGAGTTTTTAGGGATTCCCACAACCCAAGGAAATTAAAATGCTAACCAAACCCATCCTCACCTTAGAAGACGCGCAGCGCGTCGCCGCCGCCGCCCAAGCCGAAGCGCTCCGCCACGAGTGGCGCGTGGTCATCGCCATTGTTGATGATGGCGGACACCTGCTGTACTTTCAACGCAGCCATGACACGCAGTTTGGCAGCGTCGAAATCGCCATGCAAAAAGCACGCGCCGCCGTCGCCTTCAAACGTCCGACTAAGGCCACCGAAATGGCCGTGACCGAAGGGCGGCTCAACCACCTCGTCTTGCCCGGTCTGCTGCCCGCTGAAGGCGGTGTGCCGCTCATCCGCGAAGGCCATATTGTCGGCGGCATGGGCATCAGCGGTGTGCGTTCCGCACAAGATGGACAAATCGCAGCGGCGGGGGTGGCGGTGTTGGGGTAAAGCTGGGTACTGCGCGCGCCCATCTATAAACCGCCAGCAACAAGGAGCGACCAGAAACAATCCTATACAGCCGTCATATCCTGTTGTTGCGCCAGAAATCTATATACTGTTACAGCAAAAAAATACTAAACCACTCCAACATGATTCTTGGGCACGTCATGTCGTAACGTAAATCAGGCAACAAGTTAGCCCGCCACCTTTATTTTTTTGGTAAGGCCAGTTTATGTTCATGAGAATAGTAGCGCGCTTGGAAAAGCTCAGCCAACCTGTTTGGGCGATAAAGGGGTTGGTTCTCATCGCGGCGGTGGGCACTATTGATTTTCTAACAGGTTACGAGTTTGCTTTTTCACTGTTTTATTTGGCCCCCATCGCATTGGTCACCTGGTTTGCAGGCAAGAAACTAGGCATTGCGGCCTCTATCGTCAGCGCGATTGCATGGTATGTGGCAGATACCCTATCAGGCGACCCAGCCAGCCAGTTAGTACATTACTGGAACACCAGCATCCGGCTGAGCTTTTTCCTGATCGTGACAATGCTTTTATCGGCACTGCAAACTGCCCTCAAGCGAGCGGATGAATTATCCCAAATTGATTACCTGACTGGCGCGGTCAATGCGCGTTGCTTTTTAGATTTAGCGCAACGCGAGATCGACCGCTCTCGGCGCTATAAACACCCCTTTACCATCGCCTATTTTGACCTTGATAACTTTAAAAAAGTGAACGATCAATTGGGTCATAGCACGGGCAACAATCTCCTTCGCATGATCGTCAATACCACAAAAAGTCAATTGCGCGACTCCGATATTGTGGCTCGCCTGGGGGGAGACGAGTTTGCGCTCTTATTGCCGGAAACCGCCGCAGAAGGCGCGCGCGCAATCATTACTAAAATTCAGCATAGTCTTTTGCATGAAATGCGAGACAACGGTTGGCCTGTAACATTTTCTATTGGGATGTTGACCTGCATGGAGGTGTCTGGCACGTCTGACGAGCTGATTAACTTGGCCGATGAACTCATGTACGCTGTAAAAAATAATGGGAAAAATGCAATCAGCGAGGCAGTTGTCACGGGGCGGCTGCAGGCGCATAAGGATTTGTGCACGCTTGGGTGATTTGAATCCCGCCCTTTCCAACTGATGAATGCGAGATTGTTTACTTCTACATCCGCCCCATTTTTCCGCTTTGATAATCCATCATTGCCAGCCTGATTTCTTGGTCGGTATTCATGACAAACGGCCCGTGCGCGACAACGGGTTCGTTGATCGGCTCGCCGCCCAACAGCAGTAAATTACATTCTTCTACCGCGTGCAATTTTATGCGCTGCCCCGCTTGCTCCATCACGGCGAGATCCGCGGCACCCAGCGTGTCATCATTCAACTCCAGTTTGCCAGTACGGATAAACAGCATGGTGTTGTGCCCGGCGGGCACGGTTAATTCGATGACTTTACCCGCATGAATATTGATGTCCCATAAGTTAATTGGGGTAAACGTTTTAGCCGCGCCCGGCGTGCCGGAAAATTCCCCCGCAATGACACGCACTGTACCGCCGTCATTTTCTAATGGATAGACTGGAATTTCCGTACTTACTATCGGTTGATAGCGCGGCGCAGTCATCTTAAATTTTGCTGGGAGGTTGACCCACAATTGCACCATTTCAAGCGCACCCCCTTGCTTGGCAAATGCTTGGGAATGCATTTCTTCATGCACGATGCCGGATGCGGCGGTCATCCATTGCACATCGCCAGGGCCAATTACCCCTTTATTACCGACCGAATCGCCATGTTCAATTTCACCTTGAAAAGCGATGGTAACGGTTTCAAATCC
>JANONT010000174.1:0-6233 GCA_031420955.1 Candidatus Nitrotoga sp.
TGCTGCAAGAATCTTTCGTCGCACCCTTCATATTACTCGCGCCATTTGTCGGACAAATTTCCGACGCATTCCCCAAGGGGCGCGTCATGTTCATCGGCAACTCGCTCAAGCTGGCAGGCGCGATAGCCATGCTTTCCGGCATCAACCCCATTAGCGCGTACGCATTAATCGGTATCGGCGCAGCGGTTTATTCGCCCGCTAAATACGGCATCCTCTCGCAAATGTTTGCGCCGTCTTCACTGGTGCGCGCCAACGGCATGATGGAAGGATCAACCATCGTCGCCATCTTAATGGGCGTATTGCTCGGCGGCTGGCTGGCAGATATTTCACTGGATTGGGCATTTATGGGCATCATGGGCGCGTACATTTTGGCTCTGGTCGCCAATTTATTTATTCCGCGTTTACCCGCAGAAAACGCAGCAGTCAGCTTTCATCCCGTGCTGCTCATCAAACAATTTTTTACTTCGCTCGCGATACTTTTCAAAAATCCTGATTCACGTTTTAGCTTACTCGGCACCGCCGTATTCTGGGGCAGCGGCACCACCTTGCGCCTGATGTTATTCGCCTGGGTGCCCGCCGCACTGCTCATCACCGACAACCAAACCCCCGCTAATTTAATGGGCGCAGTCTCCATCGGCATCGTGCTCGGCGCAGTAAGCGCGGGACTATGGGTGTCACTCGCAAAAGTAAATCGCGCACTGATAGGCGGCTTATTACTCGGCCCCGCCGTGTTGGCACTTATTTTTGTACACGATTTTTATTTCGCCGCAGTGGTCATGGTCGCGATTGGTTTATGCGGCGGATTTTTCGTCGTGCCGCTGAATGCCTTGCTACAAGAGCGCGGCCACGAAACCATAGGTGCGGGCAACGCGCTGGCCGTGCAAAATTTTACGGAAAATTTAGCCATGCTGTGCTTCGTCGGC
Source organism: Candidatus Nitrotoga sp. (assembly GCA_031420955.1). GTDB lineage: Bacteria > Pseudomonadota > Gammaproteobacteria > Burkholderiales > Gallionellaceae > Nitrotoga. Next base: position 924 of record JANONT010000174.1, read on the forward strand.
GGCTACAGCTACGCCGCGTCTATGGGGGTAGCTATCAACACCATCATCATCAGCTTCGGCCTCATTTTATGGGTGGCGATTAGCCTGTTGGCGATTTTTAGGATGCGGCAGGGGTAGGCGGGTGGGGTTAAGTGGTTGCCAAAATAGAGGGAGTCGTCTTGTTTGTAGGTGTCAGCTACGTTGGATGGTCACTTTGCAAGTGAAGAAACCTGTCCAGAATTTCAACTTCTTGCACGCAATTAATTGTTAGCAGAAAAGTCATGGTTTGAACTAACGCCTTTAGTTTTTTAGCTAAAGAGAGTTATGGATAGCTTGTTGCATCCCTGGGTCGTCTGTGCGTGAATAGCCACCGCATTTTATGCTCGGAGACGAGAACACCATACCCGCACCATATCTAAAATAAGCTGCCGATCTGATTCGGATAAATTGGCTAACCATCCCTGAATCAGCAAAGCCTGATCCGTGCATAGGCTGGTAGATTGTGAAAGCAATTCTGCCAACGGAACACCGAGCGTATCTGCGATGCGTTCAAGGCGCAACAGTGAAGGTAAATGGCTGCCCCTTTCAAACCTGGATACGGTCACAGTATCAGCCCCCAGTTTTTCTGCGAAATCAGCTTGCGTAAGCCCCATAGCTTTGCGCCGATGCGCGATATTTCTTCCCAGCAACAAACCAATAGTTGTTGAATTCTTCTTCACAGCATCCAACCCATAAAGTTATTTAATAGGCGTGAATTGTTGTTCCTTTACAATATTTGATACATGGCTCAATATGCATTTTATTAACAAATAAAGCCTATAATTTTTCAAGTGAAGTTAATTTATCCGTAACCGTAAATTCGACCAAAGGGGAAAAAGGAAGATGTTTAAATTAATTTGGGTAATTTTTTTAGTTATCTCCGTTGCCTCGTGCGGCGGCGGTGGAACATCTTCGACACAGCCGCCATCGGTGTCGGCGGCGAAATGGACTTACATGGTTTACATCGCTGGCGATAACAGCCTCTCCGATGCTGTAGACCCTGATATACGGGAGATGATGGCGGTTGGTTCCAATGCATCTGTTAATGTTGTGGTTCAAGCAGAGTTAAACCCCACAACACAAGCGGGAACTTGGCGTGGGCGGATCACCCAAAATATGCAAGATGCCGATTGGCAGTCGGTAGGCTCTGCGACGGGGGGCGGGGTCAATATGGCCAACCCGCAAACCTTGACCGATTTTATCCTGTGGGCCAAGAATACCTACCCGGCAGAGAATTACGCACTGGTTTTATGGTCGCATGGTGGCGGCTGGAAGACGCAGAAGCTGGTGCGTGGCGCACTACAGGATGCAACATCGGCAGGGGAAAATGCTCCCATGATGTCCCTCAATAACATGGTTAAGGCGGTAAGCGACTCAGGCGTGCATTTCGGCCTAATCAATTTTGATGCCTGCTTGATGGGCATGTACGAAGTGGGATATGCGTTCCGCAACGTTGCCGATTATCTGGTCGCTGCGGAAGAGATTGAGCCGGGGGACGGTGATGATTACACCGCGATATTAACCGCGTTAACCACTACGCCGACTATGACGGCCAGCACGTTGTCCACAACAATTGTTCAAACATACCGGAATTTCTATGCCGCTCAAGGGCGTAGCTCGGTTGCAAAATCAGTTGTTGATCTTTCCAAAATTGCGGCTGTTAGAACTGCCGTCGATAATCTAGCAACCGTCATGACTAATGGCATGGGGACATTGCGAACCAGCATTCAATCCGCCCAGATTGCAACGGCAAGCTATGAGTATCCATCCAACCGCGACTTACGTGACTTTGCGACCCAGTTAAAGATTCACTCGAATGACACCGCTCTTGTGAATGCCGCTACAACACTAGAGATTGCGGTTAGCAACGCTGTGGTCAGCAACCAGATATATACGCCTGATCTGACAAAGCCGATCACTCGATCCAAAGGCATTGCGATTTGGCTGCCCACAAAGGATGAAACACTCACAGGTGAGCTGGCTGACTATGGCTTGCTGGATACCAGCTTGAGCGGGGCTGGTGGGCACAGTGCGTGGGCAGGGTTTATCAATTTATTGGTGACTGGTAATACAGTTAACAACTATATTCCAAAGGCATCGGGAAATTTTGGATATGTACTCATATGGGATAACCCAGCGGTCGATCTGGATCTGTACATTTGGGAACCCGTGAATCTGGCCGCACCGTGGATGGGCACAACCACCGCAAACGGTTTCATGTCAGCGGATTCGTCAGAAACTGGGGTGCAGGCAGAATACTATGCGGCAGCCCCAACAGTAGAAGCCGGGTGGTATGACGTTTTCGTTAATTACTTTGAGGGCGTTGGCACTACCACAGCGACCTTGTACTACGATAGTGGCACTGGAGCGGGTTTGGTAGCTGTTGCTCAGTTTGTTCTTAAGGACGCGACAAAGCCTGATGCTTCTTTGGCTGCATTTCCTGATACTGATTACGTTGCGATGGCAAACAATACTTATGGCAACTGGCGTTACGACCATAGCCACCAAGCCGTTTATGACCCCGCCATCATACGGATGCTTACACCGTTAAAGCAGCCCCGGTTGTTGTCTGGCAAAGCGTTGTCTCAGCGGGCACATTTGCGCGCTCAGCAAAAAAACGGGCAAACTGCCAAACCTGTGATCGCAAAATAGATATGACACTTCGTTTAATTTCCTTTTGGACGTTGCTTTGTTGGCTGCTCGTCGCCTGTGCCGCCACAGATCAGAATATTTCATCCCCACAAGCAACAAACACCATGCAACCTAATTCGCTACCCACTGTGGATGCGATAGTGAATGAACCCGCAAACTGGGCTGGAAAAAAGACTAAAGTGGCAGGCAATTTTTCTGGATGGCAAGGTAAATGTACTGGCCGCCCTCCAGTTTCGCGATCAGATTGGATGCTTGAGGGCGATACCGCATGTATGTATGTCAACGGGCGCTTGCCACCAGAATTGAGTTCGATTCCGCCTGCAAAAGGTATCGGCAAGCCAATAATTGTAATAGGCGAGGTTGTGATTGACCGATTTGGAAAGGCCTATATTCAGAGCGAAAAGATAAGTGTTCGTGAATTTTCTCAGCACGAATAGCATACCTGTTTATTTTTTAGTTCATGATCTTGTAAATGTTAGGCGGCGAATTCAAGTTTAAAGTGTCGCAGCAATAATGTTTTGGGTATTGTCCAATGCCAAAAAATCGCTATACTACGCGCCAAGCAGTGGCGATTTTTGTGGAACGAGGGTTTAAGATTCCCAAAAACGAGCTGTGTTTTAATGTGATTGTGATATAGACCAAGGAGACTGGAATGAAAGCACCATCGATCAAGTTGTCCCGCGAAGAAGAAGAGATGATGACCAAGGCATGGCAAGGCGCGGCAGTAAAGTGGCTGATTGCGATAACGATTGCTTATTCCCTTTTAGCGATTGGGACGTGGTTAATGCCTAACTAAAATCGAGCTTTGTGGTTAACGCGGTACCGTGTGCTGCGTTATTCGGTTTGTTGTAATTTTAAGGTGCGCCAATTAAAGGGTGCACCTTATTTTTTTGTGTCGGTACAATGCCGGAATGAGAATTCAATGACGTTCTTTACGCCTGCAAAAATGCTGACTGAATTTGATTTAATCCAACGCTACTTTACGCGCCCTACGGTGGATGTGGTGCTGGGCGTGGGTGACGATGCCGCGTTGCTGAACATCCATAGCCGGATGGAGCTGGCAATATCCACCGATATGTTGGTGAGCGGCACGCATTTTTTTGCCGGGGCGGATCCATTTTCATTGGGCTATAAAGCCTTGGCGGTAAATTTATCCGACATGGCGGCGATGGGTGCACAGCCGCGCTGGGCAATGTTGGCGTTGTCGCTGCCGGAAGTTAATGAGCCGTGGCTAGCGCAATTTAGCGCGGGATTTTTTGCCCTGGCCGATGAACACGGCGTGGGTTTAATTGGCGGCGATACCACACATGGCTCGCTTAATATTTGCGTGACCATCATGGGCGAGGTGCCGCAGGGCAAAGCGTTACGCCGCGCCAATGCGCAGCTCGGCGACGATATTTGGGTGTCGGGCGTGTTGGGCGATGCGGCCTTGGCTTTGGCGCATTTGCAGGGGCGTGTGGTACTGACAGACAGTGCATTGGCCGCGTGCGCGCAAGCGTTGCATCAACCCCAGCCGCGCGTGGTGTTGGGCCTAGCCTTACGCAACATCGCGCACAGTGCCATTGATATTTCAGATGGCTTGCTGGCGGACTTAGGGCATGTCCTTAAATCTTCAAATGTGGGCGCGGAAATTTCATTCGCGGCTCTGCCTATTTCTGCGGTGATGAAATCACATAGCCAAGCAACACTAGGCCAGCAGTGCATCTTGAGTGGGGGCGATGATTATGAATTATGTTTTATCGCACCCCCCGCGCGTCGCGTCGAGGTTGAAGAATTGTCGGATAAATTAAATTTGCGCTTGACGCATATCGGCCGGATTACGGCGGATCAAGGTTGTATAGTGCGTGCTGAAAACGGGCAAATTGTCCCTATGGAGAAACTTGGTTATGCCCATTTCTAACGGCTTGCCTGCCTCAGAGCTACGCGTGCAGCCCTCTTGGCAATTTATTTTGAGTCACCCTGCACATTTTTTCGCATTTGGATTTGGCAGCGGCCTTTTTCCGCGTTCGCCTGGCACAGCGGGCACGCTCATCGCTTTCCCCATCTACTGGCTGGTTGCACCGTGGGTATCAGACGCAGTATTTATTTTAATCTTGGTGGGCGCGTTTGCGGCGGGCGTGTGGATCTGCGGCAAGACCGGCGAAGCACTGGGCGATGCAGATTATGGCGGCATCGTGTGGGATGAAATTGTCGCGTTTTTGCTGGTGCTTATTTTTACGCCTGCCGGGCTGTTGTGGCAGATACTCGCGTTTTCGCTGTTCCGTTTTTTCGACATTGTGAAGCCGCCGCCCATCCGATATTTTGATAGCAATTGGCATGGTGGACTCGGCGTGATGTTTGATGATCTGCTCGCAGCGGGCTACACGCTGCTGTGTTTGGCCTTGCTGAAGAGTGCCGTTATATGAAAAATATCATGCGACTTTTGCGCGCGACATTTTTATATCTACTGTTATTTTGTGGATTTTGCGCGCCCGCACTGGCCGAAGAATTTATCGGAAAAATTACCACCGTGCTGGATGGCGATACCGTGTTAGTGGTGCGCGAAGGTGCTCAACAAGCATTCATGACAGTGCGTTTGGCCGAGATTGACGCACCAGAAAAAGATCAAGCATATGGCATGGCCTCGCGACAGTCGTTGAC
>JANONT010000175.1:0-13127 GCA_031420955.1 Candidatus Nitrotoga sp.
ATTCTAGGAGGCAATAATGCTGGCGACAGTGACGGACAAGGGGCAGGTAACCGTCCCCAAGAATATACGCGATCAGCTCCACATTGAGGCTGGCAGCAAGCTCGATTTCGAGGTGGAAAAAGATGGCAGCCTGCGGGTGCGCGTGCTGGTACGTGGTGCTGATAATTTATTTGGCTTGGTGCATCGCGCCGGAATCAAGCCGCTCAGCGTCAAGGAGATGGATGAAGGCATCGTCGCGGCGACCCAAGCGCGCAATCAAGGTTCGCGCAACCAACGCTCAAGCAAATGATCGCGCTCGACACCAATGTTCTGGTGCGGCTGGTTACCCGTGACAACGAGGCGCAGGCGCGGCGAGCCAAGGCAGTGTTCGACGCACACGGGGAAGAGCACGGCGGGCTGTTCGTGTCCGACATTGTGTTGGCTGAATTGTGTTGGACGCTGTCGCGCAGCTATGAATTGAAACGTGCCGACATCGCGCGCACCGTGCGTGCGCTGCTCGACAACAGCAGCATCGCTTTTGAATCGCCGCTCGCTGTGCGTAACGCGCTAAATGGTTTTGAAACCACAGCAGCAGATTTTCCAGATTGCCTGATCGTAGCTAAAGCCAGCCATGCCGGTTGCAGCCACATGCTTACCTTTGACCAGCGCATGAAATTGTTGCCAACTGTACAATTGCTTTAGGACTCCTCTCAAGCGGAATTTTGTTTATGCCCACCTCAACCAGCACAGTTGATTCCAATAAAATTAGAATTGATAAATGGCTGTGGGCGGCACGATTTTTTAAGGCCCGCACGCTGGCGGCGGACGCGGTGGAATGCGGCAAAGTGTTGCTGAATGAGGCGCGCATCAAGCCTGCAAAATCCATCTCGATGGGCGATATACTGAGCATTCGTCTCGGCCCGTATCAGTTTATCGTAGAAATTTTGCAACTTTCTGATAAGCGTGGCGGCGCACCGCAAGCTCAAAAAATGTATAGCGAAACCGAGGCCAGCCGCCTGCGGCGCGGGGAAATTGCGATGCAATTGAAAGCCAATGTCTCGACACAAGTTGGTAGACCGACCAAAAAAAATCGGCGTAATTTGGATAAAATTAAATCTGGGGTTTGGTAGCGCAATCTCGGCTTAGGTAAATAAATAGCGATGCAAAATTTAGTGGGAAATTCGATGCCTGCAACTTCTTCTTCAGCCACGCTGGCCGACTGGTTTGCTACGCCGCAGGGGCAATATTTGTTGTCGCGCGAGCAGGCTTTCTTTGACCGTAGCGTGGCCGATATTTTTGGCTACAACGCGATGCAATTAGGCTTGCCGCAGCTTGATTTTTTAAGTGCCAGCCGTATGCCGCTACGTTTTTCTGTGGGCTGTGAGCCTACGGCAAATGTCCGTTTGGACATGGATCATTTGCCTTTTGATCGTGATTGCATAGACCTCGCGTTGATGCCGCATGTGTTGGAATTTGCCGACCATCCGCACCAAATTTTGCGCGAGGTGGTGCGAACTTTGCGCCCCGAAGGCAATGTGATTATCAGCGGATTTAATCCGAATAGTTTGTGGGGTACGCGCCGTAAATGGGGGGCTAAAACGGACTATCCTTGGTGCGGAAATTTTATTGCTTTATCGCGTTTAAAAGATTGGCTGGCACTGCTCGGTTGCGAGGTGGTGGCCGGTCGTTTTGCTGCTTACGCGCCGCCGCTAAAAAGCCCGGATTCGCTGACCCGTTTTAATTTTATGGAGCCTGCTGGAGATCGCTGGTGGGCGGTATTCGGCGGCGTATATTTTTTGCAGGCAACCAAGCGTGTGGCGGGCATGCACTTAATTAAGCCTAAGTGGAAAGAAGGATTTGTCACGCAGCTTATGCCCAGCAAAGCACCGATGGGTAGAAAAATTTCGCAATGCGCCAAGCCCGATGAGTAAGCCGCACGCCGACATCGTGCAAATTTTTACCGATGGGGCATGCAAGGGCAACCCCGGCGTGGGCGGGTGGGGCGCGTTGCTGCAAGTTAAGGGTAAAGAGCGCGAGTTGTTCGGCGGCGAACTTCACACCACAAATAATCGCATGGAATTATTGGCGGCGATTAGCGCGCTGGAAGTGCTGACCCGCCCCTGCCAAGTAATGCTGCATACCGATTCAAAATATGTGCAACAGGGGATCAGCGTGTGGGTGCATGATTGGAAAAAACGCGGCTGGAAAACTGCTGCGAAACAGCCTGTGAAAAATGAAGATTTATGGCGCAGGCTGGACGAGGTAACGAGCAAACATAAAGTGCAGTGGGTGTGGGTAAAAGGCCATGCTGGGCATGTGGAAAACGAGCGTGCGGATGAGTTGGCCAATCGCGGTTGCGCGGAGATGGCGGCGACAGCCAAGCTTTCAATTTGACCCCAAACACCTCACCCAACAACTCATCAAGTTTGTCATTCTCGCGCAGGCGGGAATCCAGTCAAATAAAATTCGGCGGCGATACTGCACCGAGATTTTGCCCGCTACGCGGGGCGTTGTCTGGCTGGATTCCCGCCTGCGCGGGAATGACGAATTTTCGGACTAGGTGGTTATCTAGTTTGAATAACTTAGCTGGTTTAAATAACTTAGCTTGATCGAACTCATTTAATTGGACTTCGCAATGAGACAAATCGTTTTTGATACCGAAACCACAGGCTTAAACCCAGACCAAGGCCATCGCATTATCGAGTTGGCGGCGATTGAATTATCCGACCGAAAAATTACCACACGCCGTTTTCATCGCTACTTAAATCCCGAACGTGAAATTGACGCAGGCGCGGCAGAAGTGCATGGATTAACGCTGGAACGCTTGTTAGATGAGCCTAAGTTTGCCGAGATTGCCCCCGCATTTTTAGAATTTATCAGCGGCGCGGAATTGATTATTCACAACGCGCCATTCGATGTGGGATTTTTAAATGCGGAATTAACGCGGGCGGGATTGCCGCTGCTCAACACGATTTGCCCACCGCCGCTAGATACGTTAAAGCTGGCAAAAGAATTGCATCCGGGCAAAAAAAATAATTTGAACGCGCTGTGCGCCCGTTACTTAATCGACAATTCTCAGCGCACTTTGCATGGCGCGTTGCTGGACACCGAGCTATTAGCGGAAGTGTATTTGTCCATGACCCGTGGCCAAGAAAGTTTGTTGGGAGATGAGCATAGCGCGCAGGTGGATGAAGCCACGCCTTACTCGGCACACGCCCCGCGTCCCACCGTGCGCGTGGTGCAGGCTAACGCGGATGAGCTGGCACTGCATGGTCAGCTATTGCAAAGCATCGCCAAATCCAGCGGCGGAAAATGCCTGTGGCAGCAGATGGAGTTGGGTGGGTGATTAGCCGATAACGCGAACGATGCGCCTCAAAAAAACCTTCGGCAGCATCCTACGCACACAAATAATTTTGTAGGATGCTACCGAGGTACGAGGCGGTGTAAACTTCTCAAGCTCGTAGAGCTTAGAGAATTGCCTACCTTTGGTGCATGGTTCGAGGTGTTTGTGTGTAGCCTCTCAATGTGCCCTCAATTATCCTTAAAACGCCCCTCGGCTAATTGTCTGAAATAATTCCAACCTGCGACCATCAATTTTTCCTTGCTGTTGCGCGCTTTTCAAAACGCAATCTGGTTCATGCTGGTGGGTGCAATTGCTGAATCGGCATTTGCCCAGGTAGGGCGCGAATTCTATAAACCCCGCAGCGATGGTATCGGCATTCAGGTGATGCAGGCCAAACGCTTGCACGCCAGGGCAATCGATCAAGTGGCTGTGTGTGTTGAGGTGGTAAAGATGGGCGCGGGTGGTGGTGTGTTTGCCAGAATTCAGCGCGCTGGAAATTTCACGGGTGGCGGCGTGTGCATTCGGCAATAGCGCGTTGATGAGGGTAGATTTCCCCATGCCAGATTGCCCCATTAATACGCTGCTGTGATTTTCTAAAAAAGGGCGCAGGGGGTCGATATTGCCTTTAGCGGATAGCTCTAAAATTCTGTGACCTGCTTTTTTATAGGGCGCAAGTTGAGCGCGCGCTTGCTGGGTGGCGGCGTGTAAATCGCATTTATTTAATATGACGAGTGTCGCCAAATTTTGCTCATGCGCGGCGATCAGACAGCGGGTGAGCAGCTCGTCGCTAAAGGGTGGCTCGGTCGCGACCACGATGACCATTTGCGTGATGTTGGCAGCGACGTATTTGCGGCGATAGGCATCGGAGCGAAATAATAAAGTGTGGCGCGGCAGGGCACGTTCGATCACGCCTTGCTGGCTGCCAGATTGGCTGCTACTGGTGCGTAAAATTTCTACTTGGTCGCCACATACAAATTCGCTGGTTTTGCCGCGTGATAAACAGGGGAGTAATTCGCCCCCAGCCAGCTCGACCAAGTATTGGCGACTATAGGCGGCGACAATTTGCCCGACTAAGTTCGCGCTCAAATGGTAAACAAGGCATCGACCTTGGCAGCGCAGATGAAATCATTTTCAGAGAGGCCGCCGATGGCGTGCGTGCTGTAAACCACATGGCAAGTTTTATAGCCCACGGTTAAGTCGGGGTGATGGTCTTCGCGGTGCGCCAGCCAGGCCACAGCGTTGACGAATGCCATGGTGTGATAATAGTTTTTGAAGTCAAAAGTTTTTTCAATCAGCGTATCGCGCTGTGTCCAGCCTGCTAATTGCTTGAGCAACTCCGTCACTTCATTTTGCGACAACGGTGGCACGCCCCCTTCACAAGGCTGGCATTTTTTGTTGGATAAATCACAGTGCACGTTCATGGCGATTATTTAAATTTGTAATAAGTTTGATTGAGATACGCGCCGACATTTTGCTCGTCTTGCGACGTGAGTTTTATGCCCGAAGCCTCGCTGCAATAGTGCATACGCGCTACCATTTGTTGCGGCGTTTGCACGATGCGATTCGGTCGCGTAAAAATCGCGCTGCCGTCGCCGCCCATTTTTTGAACATGGCAACGGTTGCAATTATTTTGCTCGAAAAATTTCTTACCCGCGACTGCATCACCCGTAGAAAATGGCGCAGCTTGGGCGATGCCGCTGAACATTAAAAGACTTAATATCAAAATCGCTTTCATTTTTTTCTCCTATTTAAACGGCTAAAGACTTGAGTCGGGCAATACGCACCATCGCCGGTGGATGCGAGTCGTAGAACGTTGAATACAAGGGATCAGGCGTGAGTGTGGCGGCATTGTCTTGATACATTTTTACTAGCGCGCTGGATAAATCGCGGGCATCGGTTTGTTGCGCGGCGTAGGCATCGGCCTCGAATTCATGCTTACGCGAATAAAAACTCATGAGTGGATTCAGCAAAAAACTGAACACCGGCAGAACCATAAAAAATAACAGCAAGGCGAGCGCGGTAGCTAAAGATTCATGGGGTGCAGCCACACCCAGCCCAGTGTAAAACCACTCCGCCTGCATGAGCTGCGCCAGGAGCCACAGAAATGCCAAGCTCATGACAAAGCTAGAGATGATACGTTTAATAACATGGTGGCGTTTGAAGTGCCCCAGTTCATGCGCTAACACGGCTTCAATTTCGGTGGGCGAAAGCCGCGCTAAGAGCGTATCAAAAAACACAATGCGCTTGGTTTTGCCAAAGCCAGTGAAGTAGGCGTTGCCGTGCGCGCTGCGTTTGGAGCCATCCATAACGAATAGTCCTTGTGCGGTAAAGCCGCATTTTTGCAGCAACGCGCTGATGCGCGCCTTGAGTGTTTCATCTTGCAATGGCGAAAATTTATTGAACATTGGCGCAATGAAGGTGGGATAAATAAATAGCAGTAACAAATTAAAAATCACCCACACGCCCCACACATGCAGCCACCAATTTTGCCCCATTTTTCCCATCAGCCACAGCACGCCAAAGAGTAAAGGTAAGCCCAGCACAGAGCCTAATAATAAGCCTTTGACCGTGTCGATTAAATACAGCAGCGGGGTCATTTTATTAAAGCCAAAACGCGCTTCGATGACGAATGTGCGATATAAATTGAATGGCGTTTCCAGTAGCGAAGAGAGTAGCAACACCGCCAGAATAATCGCTGCGCCCCGCATGATGGAATCATCAAAAAACAGCAATGCCCAATCGGCAACCTGCTGAATGCCACCGCCTAAAGTGAACATCAACAATAGTGCCGCGTCAAACAGCACGTTCAGCAAGCCTAGGTGGGTCTTGGCACGGGTATAATCAGCGGCTTTTTGGTGGGCTGCTAAATCGATCTGCGCGCTAAAGTCGGGCGGTACTTGGGCGCGATGTTTTTGTATGTGGCGCAGGTGTCGCCGCGCCAACCAAAGTTTAACCAAGGTGGTGATGAGTAACGCGCTTATGAATAGCGCAGAAAATTGAAATGAGGTCATATATCCTGTAATTTTTTATGGGTTAATTTTGCTGGGTTAAATCTTGACAGGTAATTTTTTGTTGGCTAAATGCTTCAATATGGCACAATACGCAAAGGTCTCAGCGACCCCACTCCTTATTGACACTACGGCGAATTATGGCACAGAATCAAAATCATCTTATCTGGATAGACATGGAAATGACAGGGCTGGTTCCAGAGACGGATCGCATCATCGAAATCGCTATAGTCATCACCGACAATGATCTCAACACTATCGCTGAAGCCCCCGTTCTGGTGGTTTATCAAGAGAATCAAGTGTTGGATAATATGGACTCCTGGAACAAATCGACGCACTCAAAGTCTGGTTTAATCGACAAAATAAAAGCCTCAACCTTAAATGAGGCGATCGTGGAAACACAGATGCTGGCATTTTTAAACGAGCACGTGCCGGTTCGTATTTCACCGATGTGCGGCAATTCTATTTGTCAGGACAGACGTTTTCTCGCACGCTGGATGCCACAACTGGAAGCCTATTTTCACTACCGCAACTTGGATGTGAGTACGCTTAAAGAATTAGCCAAACGCTGGAAACCAGAAGTCGCGCAAGGGCTCAAAAAACACGGCAAGCATGAGGCACTGGCGGACATTTATGAATCTATCAACGAGATGAAATATTACCGCGAGCATTTAATTCGACTTTAGAAGCTGATTTCAAAAAACCAGTTCGGCAAAAACCGATCTTGGCTGAAATAACAGAAAGGAAATTTGATGAAAAATAGTGTGATGAAAAATTTAATCCAACCCATTTTGACTCTTCATTTTTTGCTGCTGGGCGGGCTGGCTTGGGCAGATTTGCCGGAAGGAATCAATGCCTTTAACAACAAAAAATATTCCGCCGCGTTAAAAGAATTTCACCCGCTAGCTGACAAGGGTGATGCCGTCGCGCAATTCCATTTAGGCCAAATACACGGCAAAGGTTTAGGCGTGGCGCAAGATAGCAAACTCGCCGCCGAATGGTATAGCAAAGCTGCCGAACAGGGGCATGCCGAGGCGCAGGCTGCATTGGGTTTAATGTATTACACGGGGGTCGGCGTCGCCAAAGATTACAATGCCGCGTTGCGCTGGTTTCAACAAGCGGCCAAGCAAGGCAATAAGGAAGCCGCGTTTAATTTGGGCTTGTTGTACGACGACGGCAAGGGTGTTGCAAAAGATCAAAAAGAGGCGTTGGCGTGGTTTATTCAAGCAGGCACACAAGGCCATGTCCTCGCCCAATTTAATCTGGGTGTGATGTATAGCAACGGACAAGGCACGGCACAAAATTATTCGGAGGCATTCACTTGGTATAGCAAGGCGGCGGAACAAGGCCACGCTAAAGCGCAATCTAACCTGGGCCTGCTGTATGAAAAAGGCTTAGGTACGGCGCAGGATTACGCGGCGGCAGCGAGTTGGTATCAAAAATCTGCGGCACAAAATTATGCTAAAGCGCAATTTCATCTTGGCCGCATGTACTACGCAGGGCAAGGCGTGCCGCAAGATTTCGCTGCCGCCGCCGCATGGTATACCCAGGCAGCCGAGCAAGGTGATGCCGCCGCACAATTTAATCTGGGCCTTAGTTACGCCAAGAGTCAGGGCGTGGCGATTGATGTGATACAAGCCTACAAATGGTTTAGCCTGGCGGCCGCAGCGGGCGACAGGAAAGCGCAAATTTATATGGAAGAACTAGAAAATGGCCTGACCTTCCAGCAACTGACTGCAGCCCGCACAGAAGCGCAGATATGGAAAAACAAACGTAAAACATAACCCCTTTGCGATGAATACACTGGCCGCAGACATTCCATCGATCAACTTGCAAACCATACGCGAGGCGAGGTTGCTCGCAACGAAATCCAAACGCAGCATCGTGGTCGAGCTAGAAAATTTACTGGGGATGGAGCGCGACGCTTTTATCACCAGCTTGGGGCAAACGCTTAATATTCCGGTGCTGCTGGGGGACGCGATGTCTGCCTGCGAAGCACTGCCGGAACGACGTTTATCGCTGACCAAAGCGATGCAACGCGAGTGCGTGGCGGTGCGTACCCCGCAAGGCGAAAAGTGTGTGGTCATCACCAACCCGTTCGATCACGATCTGCAATCTTGGATAAATGAACGGCTGCGCGGCTTAACGGTTCATCTCACGCATCCCTCTGATCTCACCAATTACCTTAAAAAAATCGAGGACAATACCCGCGCCATCGATAACCTGGGGAGCACGGCCTTGGCCGACCGCATGATGGGAATGGGCACAGCCGAGGATCAATCGGTCGAAACGCTCACGCTGACTAAAATCAGCGAAAGCTCCAGCGTGGTGGTGCGGTTGGTTAATTCCACGCTGTACGACGCATACCGCATCCACGCCAGCGATATCCATTTGGAGACCTCGCCCAAAGGTTTGGCGATTCGTTATCGCATCGACGGCGTGCTCGATCACACCGGCTCCATTCAAGGCATAGACCTGGCCGAGCAAATTATTTCGCGTATTAAAATCATGGCCGAGCTGGATATTTCTGAACGCCGTATCCCGCAAGATGGCCGCTTCAAAGTTACCATCAATGGCCGCCCCATTGATTTTCGCGTGTCCATCATGCCCAGCATTTTTGGTGAAGATGCGGTGTTGCGTATTTTGGATAAACAAGAGCTGGCCGATCAGCTACAAGGTGTACGCGTAGACAGTTTGGGCTTTGACGCAAAAACCGTGCGCGTTTTGCGCCGCCTGTCTGCAGAGCCGCACGGCATGTTGCTGGTGACCGGCCCCACGGGTAGTGGCAAGACCACCACTTTGTACGCCATGATTACCGAGATTAATACCGGCAGCGATAAAATCGTCACCATCGAAGACCCCGTGGAATACCAATTGCCTGGCGTATTGCAGATTCCAGTCAACGAAAAAAAGGGGCTGACTTTTGGCAAGGGACTGCGCTCCATCCTGCGGCATGATCCCGATAAAATTATGATCGGTGAAATTCGCGACACCGAAACCGCGCAAATTGCTGTGCAATCTGCCTTGACTGGTCACTTAGTTTTTACCACTATTCACGCCAACAATGTGTTTGATGTCATAGGCCGTTGTATGCAACTGGGGGTGGACCCATACAGCTTTGTCTCGGCTCTAAACGCGATTGTAGCGCAACGATTATTGCGCCTATCCTGCACCGACTGCCTCGTTGAGTATGTGCCGGATGATGAGCTATTAGCGGCCTCAGGGCTTGATCGCGCCAGTGTTGCCGACATGCACTTTGCTGAAGGAACGGGTTGCAAAACCTGTCGTGGCACGGGCTATTATGGGCGCACGGCCATTGCCGAAATATTGATTATGGATGATGAAATTCGCGAGCTGATTGTTGACCGCCAACCGATCAGCCGCTTAAAAGAAATGGCTCGCAGAAAAGGGACACACTTGTTGCGAGAATCTGCGCTGAACTTGGTTCGCCAAGGCAAAACCACATTGCAGGAGGTTAACCGTGTTACATTTGTGGCGTGATAAATATTGCATCGCCCTCAGCCCACACCGACTAGAAGTGGTGCGGCGCAGACGTGGATTGCGCCCAGTCGTGGACTATAACTTTGCTGAAACTTTCAAACCCAGCGCGGGTGAATCCATTTGGAAAGCCTCGGTGGCCGCGCTCACCCGCTTTGTCGCAAGTACCCAAACCAGCGCGGAAGTCACCGTTGTATTATCCAACCATTTTGTGCGTTATTTATTGGTACCGTGGAGCGACCAAATAAGCAGTCCAGAAGAATATCGTAATTTTGCTGCCGCCGCGTTTGAAGAGATTTATGGCACACGCGCAGCAGAATGGGAAGTGTGCGTGTCTGATGAACGTACAGGCTCGCCGCGTCTAGCCACGGCGGTGGATAAAGACTTGCTGTCCAGCATTCGACAGGCTGCGCAAGGTACACCCCTGCGGCTAAGCTCCATTCAACCTTATTTAATGGCTGCGTTTAATCAAACAACACAATTAAAAAAGTTGCAAAATTTTATATTCATGTTGGTCGAAACTGATCTCGTGTGCTTCTTAATGGCGGAGAATGGTCAGTGGCAGAATGTGACCGCCACCACCATAGCGGGCGATGCAACTCCTCTGGCGGTAGCACTGAGCGCGACATTAGAACGGCAAATTTTCCTGGCGGATTTACAAAATAGTTCAACCCTGCCTATTTTTGTACATGCCGCACACCACAGAGAGCTGGAGCTCCCCGCCGTTTTGGGCGAAACACCACAAATGCTGGCTCTGCCTATACCACAAGGGGTGGCAGCGGAGCAGTTCCCCTCAATTGGTCTAGCAGTTACGGCGGTGTAATCAGATGCGTCATTTATCCCTAGATTTTGAAAGCAACGCATCCAATTTACAGGTGGGCTACGGCTTATTGCTTGCAGGTATTTTGACCCTTACACTGATGGTGACAGCCAACATAATGCTGACACAAAAAATAGATATGTATTTGGCTGATGCCGAGCAGCAGGCTGACGCAGTTATTGCGCCCGAAAACACCGCGCAAGCAGAAGATGCCGCCCGTAAAATTTCAGCGCACTTAACTGGACCGTGGGGGAAATTATTTCGAGCGTTGGATAGCACGGAAGAGCCTAATGTGGCACTGCTCTCGCTCAAGCCCGATGCCCAAAATCGCACACTGAGAATTTACGCCGAGGCGAGGGGCTTTAGCTCCATGCTGAGCTACTACGATGCATTGTTACAAAACGGGACGTTTGATAAAGTGGTGCTGACCGAGCATGAAATTCAGGATAAAAATCCACTGCTGCCGGTGCGCTTCAACATCACGGCTTCCTGGCAATAAATAATAAATCCTAGCAATGAGTAATAAAATTTCAGCTCGCGCATAAAACATCATGGCAATCAACCGACTCATCATTGCGGAAACGCTGCAAAAAATTGGCAAGCCCGGTGTGGCTGGTATTGCCCTGCTCGCCTTTAGTTTGAGCCTAGTATTTTCGATGCTGCTGCCATCTTGGCAAGAATTTCACCAGTTAAAAAAAGCTGCGAACCACTCCCCGGACGAAGATCCGGCTGCCGCAGAATTGCAAGCGTTCTACAAAAATTTTCCGCTGCATACGCAAGCTCCCGAATCTTTATCGTATTTATACATCGCCGCCAAGCAGCACAATGTACGCATCACACGCGGCCAGTACGCGCTCGCCCACGATGTCGAATCGGGCATGTTGCGCTACCGCATTGCTCTTCCCGTGCAAGGCACGTACGGGCAAATTCGAGAATTCGTGGCTACGGCTTTGCAAATGATGCCAACGCTCGCGCTCGATGAAATCAGCTTTGAGCGTCCACAAATTTCAACCACACGAGTTGATGCGCGCATCAGCCTCGTACTTTATTTAAAACCGGGGGGATAGATGATGAAAATGCGTACGATGCAATTAGGCTTAGTGGTGGTTATTGCGGCGGGCTTTGCCATTCCTGAAATCGCCTCCAGCCTGAGCCCCAAAAAACGACTTGCCAAAAAACCAGCACTCGCACGGAGCAGTGTCAAACGCCCCCCCTCACCCATGCAACTGGTAGTACTCAATACTGCACGCATTGATCCGCCTGCTGCAAAATTATTTTCCGCCAAATCATGGGAGATTACCCCGCCGCCCAAGAGAACATTCTCGCCCCCTCCGCCGCCCGTCGTTATCCTGCCTCCGCCCGTGCCTGAAGCACCGCCCCTGCCCTTTGTCTTTATGGGAAAAATGATCGAGGGTAATCAAACTACGCTTTTTTTAGTCGACGGTGAGCGTGTGCACATGGTCACTGAAGGCGCGATTATCGACAACATTTACAAGCTGGAAAAAATAGAGTTTGGGCAGGCCACGCTGCGTTATTTGCCGCTGGAAACCGCGCAAGCACAGATTCTCACCTTCGGAGAAACCCGATGAGCAATAATATTTTAAATTCCATGCTGCGTTATGGCTTGGTTATGCTGCTGTTGGCCGGCTGTGCCGCGCAAAAATTGCAGCGCGAAGGCTTGGCCTTGATCGAGCAGGGTCGCTACGAACAAGGGTTGCAAAAGCTGGAAAAGGCCACCAAAGAAAGTCCGAATGATGTCACGCTAAAAATGGATTTGTACAACGGGCGCGAGCGTGCAGTGAACAAAATATTTGCTGCCATTGAAAACGCGAAAGCATCCGGCAACGAGCGTGGCGCAGAGAGCGGCTATCGCCGCATACTCGGTATCGCACCGAACAATCCTAAAGCCCTGGAAGGCTTGCGCCAACTGGAGAAACGCGACCTGCACGCTGAAGCCGTGGAGCAAGCCCAGCTCGCATTAAAAAATGGAGACATCGACCAAGCGGAAAGTTTGGTGCAACAAGTGCTGGCGGTTAACGCGAAACACACGGCGGCGATGGAGCTCAATGCGCTGGTGCAGCGTGCACGTATGAAAGAGTCGCTGGCTACGCCGCAGATTCAGTCGCGCCTGAAAAAATTAACCAGCCTAGAGTTTCGCGACGGCGGCATCAAGATGGTATTTGACGTGCTGGCACGCGCCAGCGGCATCAATTTTATTTTCGACAAAGATGTGCGGTCTGACATCCGCGTCACCATTTTTGTACGGAACGTGCCGGTGGAAGATGCGATTGATTTTATTCTGGCGCAAAGTCAATTAGAGAAGAAAATTCTGTCGGACAACTCGGTGTTGATTTATCCCGACACGCCCGCGAAAATTAAGCAACATCAAGATTTAATCGTTCGCACTTTTTATATCGTCAACAGCAGTGCTAAAGACACTGCCGAGACGATCAAAAATATTCTCAAAACAAAAGACCTG
>JANONT010000176.1:0-6759 GCA_031420955.1 Candidatus Nitrotoga sp.
CCACCTCGGCGCGAGCACGATCATCCGCCACTGATTTTTGCAAAGCCATATCGCTCATCGCAGCGGCAGAACCCACGCCGTGAAACAGCCTGCCATTTTTATTGCCGAGTAATTGCGTGCCTTCATTCACCCAATCCGGCGCGCCTTTTATGCCTAAATCACTCTCAACCTTGGTGACACTGGAACACGCCGCCAGCACCAATATCAGCGCGATACCGCCTAACTTTGAAAATAAATTAATTGCTTTCATCATGACCTCCGTTTAATGATTAAAGGGACTTCGGGTGACAGCGAACGCGCAAATCATAGCGTAGCTTATGCCAATTTGCATTAGGCGGGGCGAACAATTAAACGGGCGACACCGCCAGCGATTTCTGGATTTTTAAAGCCACGGACAGCGCGTCTTCCACACGTTCGGCGACACAGGTGTAATGCCCCATTTTGCGCCCCGCTCGCGCCTCGCTTTTGCCATAAAGATGCAGCTTAGCTTGCCGATAGCGCAGTACTTTCAGCCAATCCGGCGGCTGATTTTCTGGCCACAAATCGCCTAAAAGATTCACCATCACCGATGGTCGGCACAGCGACACATCACCCGGTGGCAGGCCGCACAAGCTACGAACCTGCTGCTCAAATTGCGAGGTGGTGCAAGCGTCCAAGGTGTAGTGCCCGCTGTTGTGCGGGCGCGGCGCGATTTCATTTACCAGCAACTCGCCTGCTTGCGTGAGAAAAAATTCAACTGCAAGCACACCACAATACCCCAGCATTTCTGCAATATTCTTTGCGGCCTGCGTGGCGGATTCCGCAAGGGCGGGCGAGATACGCGCAGGAACAATACCCATATTTAAAATACCATTGCTGTGCAAATTTTCACTGGGCGGATACGCCACTGAGTTGCCACTTACGCCGCGCATAATAACGACTGAAATCTCGGTTTGTATCGCCACCAACTCTTCCAACACCGTAGGCTGTGCGCCAAAATTTTGGAACGCTTGCTGTGCTTCAGTCATCGTGTGGACTAATTTTTGTCCCTTGCCGTCATAGCCAGAGCGGCTTAATTTCAGCAGCGCGGGCAAGCCAGTATGTTGCACCGCCAACTCGACTTGCTGGAGATTTTCGATGCTGGAAAAGCGCGCCGTTTTAAAGCCGTTGCTTTGTAAAAAATTCTTTTCGCGTATGCGATCTTGGGTCGTAGCAACCGCTGCGGCAGAGGGTCTGACTGGCAGAAATTTAGCGAGATATTCCAGCGAAGTGGCCGGGACATTTTCAAACTCGGTGGTGATGGCAACACAGCTTGCGGCTAATTTATCGAGCGCGTTTTGGTCGCTGTAGTCGGCGCAAATATGCGTGTTGGCCAGTTGCGCTGCGGGGCTGTTAGGGTCAGGATCCAACACGGCAACCTGATAACCCATGGTGCGCGCCGCCACCACAAACATGCGCCCCAACTGGCCGCCCCCTAAGATGCCCAGCATTGCGCCGGGTAAAATTTTTGCTGCGTCGTTCATCTGAATAAACTCGTGACTAAATTAAATGATGGGGCAGATCGATTTATGGAACGGGCGGCAAACTCATCGCCAACACACTCTCCGTTTGTGCGTGCCGAAAATCATGCAACTTTTTTGCAATGCCTGCATCGTTGCGCGCCAACATCGCAGCGGCAAATAATGCCGCATTTACCGCACCCGCCTCGCCAATGGCAAAGGTCGCCACAGGTATGCCTTTCGGCATTTGCACGATAGACAACAAAGAGTCCATGCCCTTGAGGTATTTGGAGGGAATCGGCACACCTAAAATTGGCAGCGAAGTTTTCGCAGCCAGCATGCCCGGCAAATGCGCTGCACCGCCCGCGCCCGCGATAATGCAAGCAAAGCCGCGTGGCTCGGCCAACGTCGCAAATTCAAAAAGTAACTCCGGCGTGCGGTGCGCGGAGACCACTTTGGTTTCGTACGCGATGCCAAATTTCTCAAGCTGCTCCACCGCATGTTGCATCACTTGCCAATCGCTCGCGCTGCCCATGACCACGGCCACTTTTAATGTATTTAGTTGTGTCATTAAAGTACTCCCTTCCAAAAAATTAAGCTCGATGCGCTGCGCGCTGCAAGCGGTCGTTCACTGCTAACCAAGCAGCGGATGCGGGTGGCGACTCCAGCAAAAGATAATCATACCCAGCCTGATCGAGGCTATGCAGCGCGGCGTAAAGGTCATGTGCATAGGGTTCAGCTTGGGCGGGCATCGCAAATTGCCGAATGCTCGGATCAAGTGCTGCAATTTTTCTGCCCAAGGTTAGCACCACCACTTTATGTTTAAGCTCGGTCAAATGCTGCACCCGCAACACCATGTCTTCCGCGCGATGCAGCTCCAGCGGCGTGACCGGGGCGTAGTGCGAATCCATCATGCCTGAAGTGCGAATTGAATTAGCGTCCGTGCGAATTTTATTTGTGCCCGATTGCCATCCAGATGGCGAGCCCGGCTGCACAAAAGCTAATTTCATTTTCAGCACGTCTTCCAGTGCCTCAACCGCTATGCCACCGGGGCGCAGCAAAACAGGCGCGCCGTGCGCTAAGCTGATGATGGTTGATTCCAGCCCGACGCGACACGCGCCGCCTTCTAAAATCATGCCGACTTGTGTGCCCAATTCATCGCGCACATGCTGGGCGGTGGTGGGGCTGATGCGCCCGAAACGATTGGCCGAAGGTGCGGCAATACCACCATCAAATGCGTGTAGCAAGGCCGTTGCCACGGGATGATCGGGCGCACGTAAACCGACCGTGTCTTGCCCACCTGTAATTTCATTCAGCACATGCGGCTGGCGTTGCAAAATTAAAGTGAGCGACCCGGGCCAGAAATTTTCTGCCAATAAATACGCCGCATCGGGAATATTACGCGCCCATTTTTCGAGCTTGGAGGCATTTTCGATGTGCACGATTAAGGGGTGTAATTCAGGCCGGCCTTTGATTTTAAAAACCTGCCGCACCGCTTGCGGATTACTGGCATCCGCACCCAGGCCGTACACCGTTTCCGTGGGAATAGCGACCGTGCCACCGCTACGCAACAAAGCCGCTGCGGCTTGTATTTCAGCCTGCGTCACGACATTAGGCAGCGCAATATCCAAGCTCACCGCACACCACTTATATTATTGCTTGGGTCGATCACGTTGGGTATCCATGACCGTGTCATGCTCTCGAAAAGGGTAGCGAACATGTCCATAGCGCACTAAAAATACTGCCATCGTCAGCAGCAAAATAGAACCCGTCACCGCCAACATGCGCCAATCTTCCATCGACTTAACATCCATGATGATATAGCGCGCCAAGGCCACCATCGCGATATACAAGGGGAAGCGCACCGACAATTTGCCCACACTATAATACTGCCCCACCATCGCCAACACTTCCAAATAAATAAACAGCAACAGCAAATCGGCCAAAGTCGCCTGCGCGTTTTTTATCATCGAATACACTTCGGTTGCCATCGCATACACGGTTGCTATCGCGATAACCAACAGGAAAGCGTGTTCGACATGTCCAAGCAGCCGCAGATTAAATGCCTTGACTGGGTCCTTGCCAGCATCAATTTTCTTGCTATTAATATCCATGTTGAATTCCTAAAATTAAAACCCGCGTGAGCCAAGATTTTTTGTGCGCTTGCTGCAAAATATGCCGCCCGATATAGAACTTTAATACCAAAATTCGGCTTGCGTTAAGTCGCGGATTCTAGCACAGGTGCAGGGTTGGCTTTGGGTTCAAGACAAAACCCTAGGTGTTGTGTGAACGCAACGCAATAAGAACAATGACGGGATTGAATGCGGCGTGAGGCGTAGGTGTTGCATATTGTTGTGGGTGTCATAGCTTGTTTAGCATGTTGTTATTTAGCGTGGTAATTCGCGATCCCAATTGTTTTTTACCATCCGACGGTGTCACAACCCAATATTATCAATAAGCAAGCGTAGCGCACGATCCCTCGCCCTGAACCGCACTAAAAAACCAAGAAAAATGCCACCATGATTGCGATTGAAAGCGCCGCGCCTTTGCTTGGGCAGAGCGCGTAGGCATTAAAAAAAAGGAAAAGTGCCTGCGCCATTTTGCTGAGCATTCCGGCTTTGGCTTGGCAAACAGCATATTGCTGCACGATGGGTGCTCGATCAAGATGGACGGGGATGAAGGTGTAGTAGAACGCTAAGCCTAATAACCAAAAAAATGCTAAAAACGCAACGGTGAAGCTGATTTCATTCATGCTAAATAGCTCGCCTAAGAAGTTGTGGGGAGCTGAATTTTAAACGACCGCCGCCGTTAAAAGAAACTCTTTGAACGCATTGGTCGCAGTCGAAAGCCGTTGATTTTTGCGATGCACAATGTGCCAGTGCCGCATAATTGGAAAATGTTTTGCGTCTAAAACCGCCAGCCGTCGGGCTTCTAGCTCTAGCTCGATGCCGTGCAGGGAAACAATCCCCAGCCCTAACCCCGCTTGCACCGATTGCTTAATCGCTTCATTGGTATCCATTTGCATGCTGCTGGGCGGGACGAGTTTATGCGTAGTAAAAAATCGTTCCATTACGTCGCGTGTGCCCGAACCTTGTTCGCGCAACAAAAAAGTTTCCTGTGCGAGCAGCTTGGGCGAGATGGCTGTTGCTTGGATCAAGGGATGATTCGGGGCGGCGATTACCACCAACGGGTTTTCCATAAAAGATTGCGATAGCATGTCCGCGCCCTCTGGTGGCTGCCCCATGATGGCAAGATCGGTGCTGTTATCGGCTAGCTGCTTGACCACTGCATCGCGGTTGGCGATGTGCAAGTTGACACGAATATTGGGATGCCGCTTAATAAATTTTGCCAACAAATGTGGCATGAAATGGTTGGCTGAGCTGACCACCGAAATGTTTAAACGCCCTGACTCCAGCCCCTTCATCTCGCTGAACATGGCATCCATTTCATCTAGCTGCTGAGTGATCTGGCGGCTGTAATGCAGTAAGCCGCGCCCTGCGTCAGTCAGGTGAATTTTTTTGCCGATTTGTTCAAATAGCGGCAGGCCAACGGTGTCCGTTAGCTTTTTAATCTGCATGGAGACCGTGGGCTGGGTTAAAAATAACTCCTCTGCCGCCCGCGTAAAGCTGCCCAGACGGGCGATGGCTTCAAATACTTCAAACTGTCGAAAAGTTGTGTGGCGCATAGGGTTTTACAACTATAGATAAAACTCTATTGTATATATAAAAACAATTGATTGTTGTTGATGCATAAAATTTAGTATTGTTCTTCCGCGCACTTGATTTATTAAAACGTAACCCGTTATTAACGGTGCGGGCTTGGTGTGTATTTTACATAATTTGGAGATAACTATGTCGCAAATAAATGAAACAATTAAAGAGGGTAAAGAGCGCTATAAAGCTGGCGTGCTGCCCTACAAAAAAATGGGATATTGGCAGCCTGATTACGTGCCTAAAGACACCGACATCTTGTCGCTATTCCGCATTACCCCGCATCCCGGCTTGGATCCGGAAGAGTTGGCAGCCGCAGTTGCTGGCGAATCTTCAACCGCCACTTGGACGGTGGTGTGGACAGATCGCTTGACCGCTTGCGAGATATATCGCGCTAAGGCCTACCGTTGCGAGCTGGTTCCTAATACCGGCCCTGGCACAAAAACTGAAGCACAATATTTCGCGTATATCGCGCACGACATGGACTTATTCGAGCCAGGCTCGCTCGCTAACTTGACTGCATCCATCATCGGTAACGTGTTTGGTATAAAGGCGGTAAAAGCGTTGCGTTTGGAAGACATGCGTATTCCGGTTGCCTACCTCAAGACTTTCCAAGGTCCTGCCACGGGTGTAATCGTTGAGCGCGAGCGTATGGATAAGTTTGGTCGTCCATTCTTGGGCGCAACCACCAAGCCTAAGCTCGGTTTGTCTGGCCGCAACTACGGTCGCGTGGTTTACGAAGCATTGAAGGGTGGTCTGGATTTCGTTAAAGATGACGAGAACATCAACAGCCAACCGTTTATGCATTGGCGTGATCGTTTCCTGTATTGCATGGAAGCCGTCAACAGAGCCTCTGCTGCAACTGGCGAAGTAAAAGGTCACTACCTGAACGTCACCGCTGGCACCATGGAAGAGATGTACAAGCGCGCTGAATTCGCTAAGCAAGTGGGTTCCATCATTATCATGATTGACTTGGTTATTGGTTACACCGCGATTCAATCCATGGCAATTTGGGCACGTCAAAATGACATGATTCTGCATCTCCACCGCGCGGGTAACTCCACTTATTCACGCCAGAAAAATCACGGTATGAACTTCCGCGTCATTGCTAAATGGATGCGCATGGCCGGTGTGGATCATATCCACGCAGGTACCGTTGTTGGTAAGCTGGAAGGTGACCCACTGATGATTCGTGGTTTCTACGACACACTGCTTGACATACATACACCCGTTCAACTCGAAAAAGGTCTGTTCTACGAACAAGACTGGGCTTCGATGAACAAGTGCTTGCCAGTTGCGTCCGGCGGTATTCACTTGGGTCAGATGCACCAGTTGTTGACCTACCTCGGCGACGACGTAGTGTTGCAATTCGGTGGCGGCACGATTGGTCACCCACAAGGTATCCAAGCGGGTGCCACAGCGAACCGTGTAGCATTGGAAGTTATGGTTCAGGCACGTAACGAAGGTCGCGACATTTGGAACGAAGGCCCGCAGATTCTGCAGGATGCCGCCAAATGGTGTGGTCCGCTCAAAGCCGGTCTCGATACGTGGAAGGATATTTCCTTCAACTA
>JANONT010000177.1:0-5540 GCA_031420955.1 Candidatus Nitrotoga sp.
CATACCTCAAGGGTTTCGTCGTTTTCTTTGTCATCAGATATTCGTGGGAAAATTATTTCTATAGGCACCAAAAACCTAAATTCATGCGTGCCATCTTGACCAGCAGCATGCTGAAACAACTCCTCAAGACCTTCGATGTGCGCTTTCCATGCTGTCACCAAGCTATCCCAGTCTTTAATTCTTCTTAATTCAGTTTCGTCAAGAATATACCCGAGCAAGTGTTTCGCAATTGCAAATGTATTATGCCCACCGTCTAATATGCCTGGTTGCGCGAAGTCATTATTATCGAAATTTAACTTGAATCTATTTCTTTCAAGAATCTCGCAAGCGCTAGATGAAACCAGTATTCCCTTGCTCATCAAATGGAACCTATCCGGATTTTTATCCAAGGTTTCATAGATCTCTCTTGTCACGCTTGACTCTTTGGGCTGTCTTGGGTTTGATTCAATTCCAAGGCTGCTCATCAGCTTAGCAAAGTTTGGCGCATCAATTAAACCTGTTATGCGCCCGACGTGCTTAGAGAGCTCGGTGGGGGTTGGACATGCTTGGGACAAACGAATTACTACTTGATTGGTGTTCATGATGCCTCTCCTTTAATAGTTAAATTAAAATTTATTACAAGGAGAGAATAGGGAAGGGGGGTGCAACTAGTGCGAACCTTTTCAGGATCAGTTCCAAACCTATTCTCATTCCGAGAAACTATCGCCATCCGGCGACCAAGACCCTTATCCAAGGGTGATGCAATTTACCACACAAAAAACTAATCTTGCAACAAAAAATTTTCTACCACTTTAAACATCAACCTTTCCAAAACAGAACCAAACGCTAAGCCTTACCCACTCTTCGCGCAACGAAACCCTAAATCATTAAAACGTGCGTTCGGCGACAAATTAAACCGCTGCGCGCTGCGCGCAAAATAGCTGAGCGTGTAATGCCCCACTCCGCCCCAGCTTCCGCCGCGTGCAACTTTCTGCTTTTGACCATAAGCAGCGGTGGGCGCGGTATTGCCGGGGTAGGGTTGATAATCATCGGCCACCCACTCCATGACATTGCCCGCCATGTCATGCACACCATACGGCGACACACCATTTGCGTATGAGCCGACGGGTGCTACGCCGTGCTCCAATCCATGGCCGCCCGCCGCGTTGGCTCTTTTAATATCCCACTCGTTGCCCCACGGATATTCCAATCCCGCTGAGCCACGCGCGGCTTTTTCCCACTCGGCTTCGCTCGGCAAACGCTTACCGCGCCAAGCGCAATATTTTTGTGCATCCTGCCAATCCACACCGGTTACCGGCAAGTCATGCAGTGCCTCGCGATGCGCGCTTATGGCCGCTAATATTTGTGATTTAGATAACTGGGAGGCTTCTATTTTGTACGTTTGTTGCGCCAGTTGTTGGAGGGTTTTCAAACCCGCATTCCGCAAGGTGGCCGCAGAAAAAGCATAGCCATTGCTTTGCCAAGCATCGGGTACGAGGTAATTTTGCGCGACGACAAATTCAAAGTAAGCGTGGTTGCTCACTTCAAATTGATCGATCGCGTAAGCCGCTAAATGCAGTGTGCGTTGCGGAAACTCATCGGCATAAAAAAGTTTGTTCATGCCCGATTGTTGCGTGGTTTCTTTTGTTGGCATGGCATTACTGCCCATGATAAATGTGCCTGCCGGAATGATGACCATCGCCGCATCCGCTGATTTTTGCGGCGCAGCAGCTTGTTCAGCAAGCGTCGTGCTTGCCAAAGTCAGAGCTAAGAAATAAAAAATAATTTTCAGCACCCGCATATTTAATTTCTTCCGTAAGGATCGTACAAGCAACATTGCGCAAATAAAAAAGGGGCAAACTTCACGCTTGCCCCTTTTTGTTAAAACAGAAAATTGAAATTACTTCTTTTTGTTTTCTAGCATTTTATGCATGATAGGCGCGAGGATGACTTCCATCGCAAAACTCATTTTGCCGCCCGGCACAACTATCGTATTTGAGCGTGACATAAATGAGCCCTCAATCATGGCCAGTATGTTTGGAAAGTCGACCCCGTTATGGTCACGGAAGCGAATCACCACAAAACTTTCATCCGGCGTGGGAATGTCGCGCGCGATAAACGGGTTAGACGTATCGACCGTTGCGACGCGCTGAAAGTTAATATCGGTGCGTGAAAATTGCGGTGTGATGTGCTTAATATAATCCGGCATACGACGCAAAATTGTATCCACCGTGGCCTCGGCAGCGTAACCGCGCTCGGCGTGATCGCGATGAATTTTCTGTATCCATTCCAGATTGATAACGGGTACTACACCAATGCTTAAGTCAACATACTTGGTTGCGTCCACCGCCTCATGTTTGACCATGCCGTGCAGACCCTCGTAAAACAACAGGTCGGAGCCTGCTGCCACATCTTCCCACGGGGTAAATTGACCGGGATTTAAATTAGTATTGAGCCGCGCATTTAATTCCTTGGCCTCGGCATCGCTGTGAATATAGTAGCGACGCTTGCATGAACCGGTCGCGCCATACATTTTGAAAGTCTCTTCAATCTTGTCAAAATGATTCGCTTCGGGGCCAAAATGGCTGAAAAAATGATTGCCCGCCTTGCCGGCTTCGGCCATCGCCGCGCGGAATGCAACACGATTCAAGCTGTGCAAACTATCGCCTTCAATCACGGCGGCATTTATTTTTTCGCGCCGAAAAATATTTTCGAACGCACGTTTAGCGGTAGTTGTGCCAGCGCCGGACGAGCCGGTCACAGCAATTACGGGATGCTTGCGGGACATAGTGAAACTCTCCTGAGGGATATTAAAAATTGGCGATGTGTTAAAAATTATTTGCGCGGCATTTTAGCAGAACAGCGGGCGTTGGGCGAACGAGGTGCGGGCGCATATAAATTAAACGGGGGGAATTAACTGCCCACCCTCTGCGTATATAATGCACGCCTGTTTTGCACCCCTAAAAATGAAGCCACCATGCACCAAAATTACACACCCAAAGAAATCGAAGCTGCCGCACAACAGTATTGGAATAATGAGCAATCTTTCCGCGCTGTCGAGCCTACAGAAAAATTAGCATCAGCCGATCCATCCAAGCCCAAATATTATTGCCTGTCGATGTTCCCTTACCCCTCCGGCAAGCTACACATGGGGCATGTGCGGAATTACACCATCGGCGATGTGCTGTCGCGCTACCACAAAATGCGCGGCTTTAATGTGATGCAGCCTATGGGTTGGGATGCGTTTGGACTGCCTGCGGAGAACGCGGCAATTGCCAATAACGTCGCCCCCGCCAAATGGACTTATGCCAATATTGATGCGATGCGCGCGCAACTAAAAAGTCTGGGGTTGGCAGTCGATTGGTCACGCGAAGTGACTACCTGCAAACCGGAATATTATCGTTGGGAGCAATGGCTGTTTACGCGCTTATTCGAGCGCGGCATCATTTATAAAAAAACTGCTTCGGTGAATTGGGATCCGGTTGACCACACCGTTCTGGCGAATGAGCAGGTGATCGACGGGCGCGGCTGGCGTTCGGGCGCGCTGGTGGAGAAGCGTGATATTCCCATGTATTTTTTTCGCATCACGCACTATGCCGAAGAATTGCTGGCGGATTTAGATACGCTAGACGGCTGGCCTGAGCAGGTGAAAACCATGCAGCGCAACTGGATAGGCAAGAGCTATGGTTGCGATGTCAGTTTCCCTTATGACAAGGTTAGCACCGGCACAGAAGGCGCGCTAAAAGTGTATACCACTCGCCCCGATACCTTAATGGGCGCGACTTACCTGGCAGTGGCGGCGGAACATGCACTGGCGACACAGGCTGCTAAAAATAATCCTGCGCTGACAAATTTTATTGAAGAGTGCAAACGCGGCGGCACGGCAGAAGCTGACATGGCGACCATGGAAAAAAAGGGCATGGACACTGGGTTGTTTGTGCTGCATCCGCTGAGTGGCGAGAAATTGCCTGTGTGGGTCGCCAACTATGTTTTGATGGGCTACGGCGAAGGTGCGGTGATGGCCGTGCCGGCGCATGATGAACGTGATTTTGAGTTTGCTAAAAAATATGGGTTGCCGGTTAAGCAAGTAATTGCAGGAAAAGGAGAAGAGGGAAGGGTGAAGGGGGAATCCTCCGCGCCGCATTTACCCTTCTCTCTTCTCTCTTCTCTCTTCACCACTGAAGCGTGGCAGGATAGCTACGCCAACAAAGACGGGGTCTGCGTCAATTCTGGCAAATACGATGGCCTGGATTTTCAAGCCGCTTTTGATGCCATCGCAGATGACCTCGCCGCAAAAAATTTAGGCGAAAAGAAAGTGCAATTTCGCCTGCGCGATTGGGGCATTTCGCGCCAGCGTTATTGGGGTTGCCCGATTCCAATTATTCATTGCCCGACATGCGGTGATGTGCCCGTGCCGGATGCACAATTACCCGTGGTATTGCCAGAGGATGTAACCGTCACCGGCATCGGTTCGCCACTGGCAAAAATGCCCGAGTTTTACCAAGTGCCCTGCCCCAAGTGCGGCGGCGCGGCTCGGCGCGAGACGGACACGATGGATACATTTGTCGAATCTTCCTGGTACTACGCGCGCTATGCCAGCCCCGACTGCACCACCGGCTTGGTCGACGCACGCGCACAATATTGGCTGCCCGTGGATCAATATGTGGGCGGCATTGAACATGCGATATTGCATCTGCTGTATGCGCGCTTCTTTCACAAGCTGATGCGCGATGTGGGGGTGTTTGGCGACGTGTCTGCTGCGCAACACAACAACCCATCGTTCAACGAGCCCTTCAAAAATTTATTAACCCAAGGCATGGTCATCGCGCCCACTTTTTATCGCGAGAAAAGCAACGGCAAAAAACTTTGGCTCAATCCGGCGGAGGTCAATGTGGCCACCGATGCCAAAGGACGCCCTACAGGCGCGGTGCTGAAGACGGACGGCCAACCTGTCATCATCGGCGGCACGGAGAAAATGTCCAAGTCAAAAAATAACGGGGTCGATCCACAAGCGATCATTGACCAGTATGGCGCGGATACCGCGCGTTTGTTCATGATGTTCGCCGCACCGCCCGATCAGCAGTTGGAGTGGTCGGATAGTGGCGTGGAAGGCGCGTATCGCTTCTTGCGCCGAGTGTGGGTGTTTGCCCATGGCCAGGCTGACCACATAAAAACGCACGGCCATTTTGACTCTGCTGCATTGTCGGCAGAACAAAAAAGTGCGCGCTTTAAACTACACGAAATTCTCAAGCAAGCTAATTTCGACATCTCGAAAAATCAATTTAACACGGTCGTTTCGGCGTGCATGAAACTGCTCAACACGCTGGAAGATTTCACAAAGCATGAGACTCACGCTGCCCTCGCCAACGAAGGCTTTTCAATTCTGCTGCGCCTGCTTGCGCCCATCGCGCCACACATCACTCACGCGCTGTGGATAGAGCTGGGCTATGGCGCAGACATTCTCAACGCACCGTGGCCGCAGGTGGATGAAGCCGCGTTGGTGCAAGATGAAATCGATTTAGTGATACAAGTAAATGGCAAGCTGCGCGGCAATTTACGTG
>JANONT010000178.1:0-6344 GCA_031420955.1 Candidatus Nitrotoga sp.
CCGAACGCTAGCGCCGGGACCAAGAGCGCCAATGCAATCAGTAAAGCGCGGTTTGAAATTGATATCATGCAAATTCCTCTCAAGTTGTAAACACGTTAAAAATTGCGCGGCACGTCCAGTGCCCACAATGGGCACAGCCAAATCACAGTCGCCCCTGCTGTTCCACCGGCGTGATCCAGAAAATACCGCGCCCCGCCAAGCCGCAGTCGGCGGCGCGCAGCGCCTGCAAGAGTTCATCCACATCCTCGTCCTCAAGCAGAATGTCCACCCGCACATGCGGCGTGTAGCCGACCACCCTGTCTGTTGCGGAGAGTCCAGAAAAATCGGAGAACATGGCGTCTTTACCATCTTGCGCGCTGTGGCCTTCGACCGGGGTGTAGGTGAAGCCCGATATTTGCTTGATGCCGAGCAGCGTGTCCGCCAGCGCTTGTTTGACATCGTCATGCACGATCAGCGTTAGATTTTTCATGTGAGGTTTTCCTGTTCGGTTTGTAATGTGCGTTCGGCGCGGCCTTCGAGCCAGGCATATAGCGTCGGCAATAACACCAGTGTCAGCAGCGTTGAGGTAAACAAGCCGCCGATCACCACCACCGCGAGTGGCCGCTGCAATTCCGAACCAGGGCCGGTTGCCAGCAACATTGGCACAAGGCCTAAGCTGGCAATCAACGCCGTTAGCAACACCGGTCGCAAGCGTCGCTCTGCACCTTCTTGCACCGCTTGCAATACGGTGCGGCCTGCCGCGCGCAATTGATTGAAATACGTCACCATCACTACACCATTCAGCACGGCCACGCCGAACAAGGTGATGAATCCGACCGATGCGGGCACGGATAAATATAATCCCGAAAAATATAAACTCACCACGCCGCCTATCAATGCAAATGGGATATTCAAGATTATTAGCCCCGCTTGTGGGAGCGAGCGGAAGGTTGAAAATAGCATCAAGAATATCAGCGCGATCGACACCGGCACGACCATCGCAAGACGCGCAGCGGCACGTTGTTCGTTTTCAAATTGTCCGCCGTAGGTAACGTAATAGCCGTCGGGTAATTTTACTTCTCGCTCGATGGCGGCGCGCACCTCGGCCACGAACCCAACCACATCTCGCCCCTCGACATTAGCTTGTATGACCACCTGCCGTCTGGCGGATTCCCTGTTAATCATTACCGGCCCATCCACTTCCTTGATGTCAGCCAGCAGGGAAAGCGGCACTTGCGCGCCGCCAGGTGTGGCGATCAATATTTGTCCCAGCATTTGCGGTGAGTTGCGCGCCGCCGTTGGATAGCGCAGCAATATTGGACTGCGACGATTGCCTTGAATAATATCGCTGACCACTTTGCCGCCTACCGCGTTTTCGATCATGAGATTGATGTCCTCGGTGCGGATGCCGTAGCGTGCAATATTTTGTTGGCGAATATCGAGGCGCAAATAATTTTGCCCCGATAATCTGCCGCGAAAAATATCCACCGCACCGGGGATACGTGTGACGACTTCTTCAATCTGTTTAGATTTGTCTTCCAGCACCGCCAAATCATCGCCAAACAATTTAATCGCCATCGCAGCACGCACGCCGGTCAACATTTCCGAGGTACGCATGTCGATAGGCTGTGTGTAAGCGATGTCTAATTCCCAATCTTTGAAACGCTCTAACTTGTCGCGAATTTGCTGTTGGAATGCTTCCAGGCTCATGCCCCATTCGCTACGCGGCTTGGTCTGCAAAAAATTATCGGTTTGATATAAACCCATTGGGTCCAGACGTAATTCATCCGCGCCAGTGCGCGACACCACACCCGTGACGGGAGATAGCTCCATGAGTGCTTGATGTATCGGTTTGTCCATTGCCAGCGAATGTTCCAACGAGACATTGGAGGATTTCTCGATAATGACGACTGTCGTGCCTTCGTCCATCACGGGCATAAACTCGCGCCCGATATAAGGGAACAGTGCCAGCGCAACGCCTAGCGCGACTACCGCTAGGCTGACTGCAATGGCACGGTAGGCAATGGCCCAGCGCATAATCGGCAAATAAACACGCTTGAGGCGCGCCAATACCCAATCATCATCATGCGCCCCGCTACGCATCAAAAAGCTGGACAGCACCGGAATTACCGTCAGCGACAGCACCAGCGATGCAAGTAAAGCGAAGGCGATGGTGACTGCCAGCGGCGTGAATAATTTTCCCTCTAGTCCGGTCAAACTAAACAGTGGCAGGAACACCACGATAATAATCAACACGCCAGAAACGACGGGTGTGGCGACTTCCAGCGTAGCCCGATACACCAGATGCAAACGGCTAACCCCCGGCGGCGCACGGCTGAGTTGTGTGTGAATATTTTCCACCACCACCACCGCCGCATCGACCAAGATACCGATGGCAATCGCCAGCCCGCCCAGCGACATGAGATTGGCCGATATGCCGAATATGCGCATCAATATAAAAGTAGCCAACACCGTTAATGGCAGAATTAACGCCACCGTTAACGCGGCGCGCAAATTACCCAATAACACCACCAGCACTACTAGCACGAGCATCACCGCCTCGCCCAGCGCCCATTGCACGGTTGAAACCGCAGCATCGATTAGCTCGGTGCGGTCGTAAAATGGCACAATCTCTACGCCCTTGGGTAATGCGGTCGACAGTGCTTGCAATTCACGCTTGACACCTTCTACTGTCGTGCGGCTGTTCGCACCTTTGCGCAGCAACACTATCCCAGTAACCACCTCGCCTTGGCCATCTGCGGTCACTGCGCCATATCGAGTGAGCGTGCCGAGGCGTACTGTGGCGACATCTTTAATTTGCACGGGTACGCCATTGCGGGCAATCACGGTGACATTGCCTATTTCAGTGGCGTTACGCAATTGCCCGACCGTGCGTACCAGCAACATTTCATCGCCGCGATTGATACGATCCCCCCCCGCATTACGGTTGTTGTTGGTCAGTGCCTGTTCCAAATCATCTAAATGCAGTCCTTGCGCGGCCAGCTTTTTAGGGTCGGGGATCACCTCAAATGCCGTAACCGCCCCCCCCAATGAATTGACATCGGCTGTGCCATCTACCGTGCGTAATCGCGGTCTGATCACCCAATCTTGCAAGGCGCGCAATTCCTGATTGGTGTAACCCTCGCCCTTGATGCGGTACATAAAAATTTCGCCCAGCGGCGTAGTAATCGGTGCCAGTCCGCCTTCCACGCCAGCGGGCAAACTGCTCCACACTTGATTCAGCCGCTCGGCCACCTGTGAACGCGCCCAATAGATGTCAGTCCCATCTTCAAAATCAATGATGACGCTGGACAGTGCGTATTTAGTGGTTGAGCGCATCACCGTCTGGCGTGGCAAGCCCTGCATCTCCATTTCAATCGGGAAACTGACGCGTGCTTCCACCTCTTCTGGCGACATGCCGGGTGCTTTAACTACCACTAAAACTTGTGGGTTGGAAATGTCGGGGAAGGCATCGATCGGTAAAGTGCGGAATGCCCACAGGCCGCCGAGTGTGATCGCTACCGCAATGAGCAGTAGCATCAACCGTTGAATCAGCGAAAATCGTATGAGTGCGGCGATCATGGTTGCGTCCCTTCAATGTTAGTGGGCTCAGAGCTCGAAAATGTCGTGTTGGTACCGAGTGTGATACCCGCCGCCAGACGTAGCTCGGCCGCTTCAATCCAGGCATCGCGTAACAACTCCAGATAGCTTGCTTGAGCATCAAAATAGGTATTGCTGGCATCCACCAGCGCCAAACCATTTTGCTCGCCAGAGAAATAACCTCGGCGAGTGAGGTCGAGCACACGACGCGCAGGTTGTAGTAGGTGAGTTTGGTAGTGTTCGGCTTGCTCGATTAAATGCCCCAAATGCAAATGCGCTTGGCGTAAGCGGCTGGATAAATTGCGACGCTGCACTTCCAGCATCGCTTCTGCTTTGTCTGCTTCACCGCGCGCGCGCGCCTCCCTGCCCCGGCTGCGTTTGCCTAGCGGGATTTCCACACCCAGCATGATGCCACTGTAATTACGCCGTGTGCCGTTCAAATGATCGCGCTCGACAAACACACTCACTTCGGGATCGGCATACCGTTGGGCGCGAGCAAGATCAATGGTGGCGAGGCTCGCATCGCGTGTCTGCCGGGTCGCCTGCATGGCGGGATGCGTTTCAATATTGGCCAGCAATGTATCCAGTTGCGATAATGTGGCAACCGGCCGGAGGGATTCTGTTGCAGGCATTGCATCGGGTGGCAGTCCCAGCAGCGTGCGAAATTGCGCCAATGCCTCACTCCGTTTTCCCTCGGCCATGGCGACATCTTGATGTGCGGCGGCGCGCAAAATATCAAGGCGGGCGTATTCCAGATGCGACAGGTAACGTACTAATTTATCTTTGCGTTGGGGTAATGCTTCGGCAAATTCCAATCGTTGCTGCGCCAGCCGCTGCCGCTCTGAGGTTAATTGCAAAGTGTGATAAGCCTGTGCGATTTTCGTTTCGAGTAACAGCTGCAGATTATTTTTTTCTGCGCGTGCCGCCTCCAAGCTGGCTGTGGCAACTCGACGCTGTGGCTGCATACGGCCAAGTGGCAAGGCTTGGGTAACGGTGACCTGGTTAAAATCATAGCTACCGCCCCGGCCATCATCTGCATCCATTTTTCCATCAGCGCGCAGCGCAACCGTCGGGTTCGGCCATGCTTCGGCTTGGGTGAGATCACCTGCACGCGCTGCGATTTCGGCATCGGTGGCACGTATCTCCGGTGCGATAGCTAGCGCGTGCTGCACGCTGCTTGTGAGTGTCCAAACGGTGGCCTGCTGCTGCGCGTGGGCGGGTAATGCCACAACAAAAATCAAGCCCGCAATCCCGGAAGACAATGAATTGAATTTCATTTTTCTACTCCTATTTGCCGATGCAATGCACGCGGCATTATCACTG
The DNA here is from genome assembly GCA_031420955.1 of Candidatus Nitrotoga sp. Classification (GTDB taxonomy): domain Bacteria; phylum Pseudomonadota; class Gammaproteobacteria; order Burkholderiales; family Gallionellaceae; genus Nitrotoga. The sequence goes on from JANONT010000178.1 coordinate 4,903, forward strand.
ACGATACTTAAGTCAAACTTAAACGAAACTGAGTGGGGTGCGGCGAGAACGGCTAATACGGCGGAGCGTGGGAAGGCGGTTTGCGGTAGAGCGCGGGCAGGGGGGGAGTGCTGAGGGAAACAACATGAAAATTGACAGTGTGCGGGGGGGATAACAATAGACGATATGTTGGAGAAGCAGGGGCATCGGTTAACACCAATACATCTTTGCGTTGAACACCTTGCGGCACATCGACTGTCAAAAAATCATGTTGGTATGCGGCGTGCCCTTGATGTCCGGGATGTTGGATAGCTTCGCTATATTGCGTGTGCAGAGCGTGGCTATCGGTGGAATGGTCAACGTGCCCATCGCTAATATGCGCATGGGCAAACGGGGTCATGCTCTGCAGCAGCACGAGCAGTAATAACATGTAAGATTGGATGGGGTGCTTCATGGCGCAGATTCTAGCATGTTAAATTTTGAGTCTGGTTAAATTTTGAGTCTGGTTAAGTCTGAACCACTACAATTAAGCTTGAACTGCTGCATATTTGGGTGAAAGCTAATAAGGCTTCCTCCCCACCCAATTGCCCGGCGGCTGATATTGGCACACCCAAACTTGTTCTTGGCTCTTTGCACACACCGCCATCGCGCAGCCGACCTCGGTGGTAGTGCGCCACACCATTTGCGTGTAATGGCCGCACATTTTTCCGGGCAGGCAGCTATTCTTTTTATAGTGGTAATCGGCTTTTTCGCTGCCCCAACTATCCACTACTTTTTTTGCGCTCACGATTTGCAATTCGCGGCGACCGTCTGACCACTGCATGGCGCTCGCCCAGAAAAGATTTTCACCATATTTACCTTCAGGCACGCTGTGGCGCATTTTGCATTGATTGGTATCGCGCAAATGATTGGCCCAAGCTTGTGATGACACCGCCAGCGAAGGCGAATAAACAAGCTTAGGCACACCGACTTTGGCGCGCCAGCGGTTATGTGCGGAAATTATAGATTGGGCATCTATAGCGATTGCCAATGCATTTGAAATAAAAAATGATGTGGATAGTAATATGGTGGCAGCAAACATTTTAAGCATGGAAACTTCCCCAAAAAATTAAAACTTCAGCGGTTTGAAATAGCCCGTCAACTCCAAATAACCACGCCCCACGCGCTGTCCATTTTTTAGCGCGGTGACCGCGCCTTCCCAATACACCGCGCCGGTGCTTAGGCGGCTGTCGAGTTCTTGATCTTCCATCAGTGGTGCTAGCTGTAATTTTAAATCACCCACTTGCATTTGCATGGCGATGGGATACTCGGTTGCGGTGCGCGGTGAGCGCCAGTGTCGCGTGGGGGTGAAGGTTATTTGTTGTGCCTTTATTGTGTGTATTTGCTTTTGTGCGTCGCGCTGTGTGCCGCTTGCCCACAATGATTTGCCTGCCGCGTCACGTATGCGAAACGCCATGTGCGCG